>JAGVXK010000010.1 GCA_018303825.1 Candidatus Pacearchaeota archaeon | reverse complement strand
AGTTCGAGAAAGTTACAACTACATCTGTTTATTTTTCAGGGAGTTGCAACAAACTCTCCCTGAAAGTAATATTTTTTAGAATAAATAAGTACGCAATTCGTCCGTTAGCTAAAGCTTAACGGATTTCTTGCTAACATTTAAATCAGAGAGAGCTTATGCAAAAATGATATATTTTGATATATTTAGAAAAAGGTTTTTAAAGCATAGAGAATATGGATAACCATGAAGAATAAAATAACATTACTTATTACATCAATGGCGTTGTTAATAACATTGATTGGTTTTGCCAGTGCTTCCTGTGTTTTGGGTGCAAAGCTTGTTAGCCAAGACCCATATCCTGCAATCCCGGGGGAATATGTAAAATTAGTTTTCCAGGTTTCTGGGGTTGAAAGCCCAGAATGCGGAATGGCAAGCTTTGAATTAGTGCAGAAATTCCCATTTTCCCTTGACCCTGGAACAAGTGCCATTAATACAATAAAAACAGGAACTTATTATTCTGATTACAAGAATCAGTGGATTATACCATACAAAGTCATAGTTAATAAGAATGCATTGAATGGGAATAATACTTTAGAAATAGGTTATGCATATAATGCCGGAACACAAAATCCTGTATCTCTCAGCAAGAATTTTGATATTGAAGTTAAAGATACTACAACAGATTTTGAAGTATCTGTTAAAGATTATGATGCAAAAACAAACATAATTACTTTTGAAATTCTGAATGTTGGAGACAATGATATTGAAGCCTTGACAATTGATGTTCCGGTTCAGACAAATTTAGACATCAAAGGAAGTAGAAGGAACATTGTTGGAAGCTTAGATAAGAATGATGATACCACCTTTACTTTTGAAGCTATTCCAAGGGCAGGACAAATTAGCCTAATGATTTCGTACAATGATAAGGTAAACATAAGGCATCAGATAAAAAAGAGTGTTATGTTTAATCCAAGTGATTTCGAGGGAAGAGTTAAAGATAAGAAAAGCTATACTGGATTAGTCATTCTTATCATTATAATTCTTGCAGTTGTTGGAATATTCTGGCACAGAAGAAGGCAGAAGCAGAAGAAAATTGATCATCTGAAAAGACTTCGTTAATTATGATAGCATGCCTCGATCTAGTTTATATATTAGATAATCTTTCACTTGTTATGAAATATTATTTTATAACTAAAATCAAAAAGGTTGCCGGAAAAGAATTATTGAATAGAGCAATTGAGTTTCTTGGAGATAAAGATGAATGCGAGAGATGGTTCAATTCTCCAGTTCTTGGCCTTGGGAACGAAACCCCATACGAGTTCTGCATAAAAGGAAGACAAAAAGATATTTCTGATTTGATAGGAAGACTAGAATATGGTGTTTACTCTTAACTCCTTTAAATTTTATTCGTATCTTAATGCATCAACGGGACGAATCTTTGAGGCTTGATAGGCCGGAACAGCGCCTGAGATGGCTCCTGTTAATGTTGCAAATAAAATGCAACCCAGGAAAAGATAAACGGAATAACTAGGAGCAAGAAAGGACCACCCAAGTTTTGCCAAGAACGCTCCGGTAACAAGGGTAAAGTTAAATCCGATGATTACTCCGATAACTCCTCCGACAAAACCTAAAAATCCAGATTCAAACAGGAAAATAAAGAATATCTCAGAGTTCCTTGCTCCGATTGACTTAATTACTCCGATTTCCTTTACTCTTTCTAAGACAGAGGTAACCATAGTATTTGCAGTATTAATGGCAGAAACAATAACAGAAACAAGAGCAATCAAAACAACAAAATAAATAATTACATTTAAGGCAGTTGCATAGGTATCAAGCATTTCCTGGAATGATTGGACAAAGAAATCTTCCTTTCCTTCTTCCAATCCTCGTTCTTTTCTTAATTCCTTTTCGACATTTTCCACAACTTGTTTTATATTTGAAATATCTACTCTTGCTACGGCCATCGCGTAGTTAACTTTTGCTACCGGATATAAACTTGGAAGAAAATCAGTTGTAGTATAAATCTGGGAATCGTCTTGTGGAGAGCCAACTTCCTGCATAAATCCAATTATCTTTAATTTCTTCCCTTGGATTTCTATTTCATCGTTCAAAGAATAAGCTTTTGAAAATATCTTGTTTTCAATCCTATAGTTGTATCCCAAGATTACTTTGCCATCATCCCCTGACTTTAACATTCTTCCTTCGATTACCTTAACGTTGGATAGCTCCATTATCAATGGCTTATCAGGGTCAAAACCTAAAAGAAAAACATACCTTATTATGCTGCTTTGTTTTACTTCAGCAACTTTTGAATACAATCCTGTTGCCTGGTAAACACCAGATGTTTTTTCGATTGCAGAAATATCTTTATCAGTGAGAGCAAAACTTTCATCCATTCCTGGGGCGCTCATCCCTTTTGGCATGACTGTTATCTTGTCTGCAGAAGAAGAAGTCTTGAAATCATTTACATAGTTATAAAGACCAAGACCAAAACTGATAAAAATAAATATTGCTGTGATTCCAATGAGAATGGAAAATATTGTTAAAATGCTTCTTGATTTTTTATGAACAAGATTTCTCAAAGAGTAATTTATTATCTCTTTTCGGATCATTGTCTCAAAACCTCCACTGGTCTTAGTCTTGCAGCTCTCATTGCGGGAGTTAGCCCAGAAACTGCTCCGACAAGAAAACTGCCCAATAAAGAAAATCCAATGAGCATAAAATCAATCTTTGGCCTTATTGTGCTTCCAATAAAAGAGTTTATCCCATTAACCCCAAGATAACTGATAAGACTGCCGAAGATAATGCCAAGAAAGCCGCCAAGAAGGCCTAAAAGACCGGCTTCAATCAAAAATTGCAGGAAGATATCGCTGTTTCTTGCGCCTATTGCTTTCATTATGCCGATTTCCTTTTTCCTTTCCAGGACAGAAGTAGTCATTGTATTGACAATTCCTATCGCTCCAACTATAATTGAGATTAGAGCTATTATGACTATGAATATCTGAACTCCGAGAAGAACCTGGTTGACAGTCGTAAGCATCGCCTGTGGAGTTGAAACTTGAAAATCCTCCTCGCCTTTTTTTACATTTCTTCTTTCCCTTAACAAATTTTCTATATCTGATTTTACCTTTTCTATGTCATCCTTGTTTCTTACCTTGACAGCTATTATGTCGACGTTTTCATCATTGGTTGTTATGCTTCTTAATTCATCCTCATCCATTAGAATTACCCTGTCAAGGATAAAGCTTCCTTTTTTCTCCATCATTCCAGCTACCCTGAATTCCTTTCCTTGAATTATCAGCTTATCTCCTACCTTAACAGCCTTGTCAAAACCACTCTTTTCTTTTTGGCTAAAATCATTCCCCAAAACAACCATAAATGTGTCAGAATCTTTCAGATTTTGCCCGTACTGAATTGTCAAATCCAGGGTTTCATAAATCGCTTCTCTATCTTCGCCCTTCGGCAATGAAGCAGCATATCCGACAATTAATTTTTTGTTGAATTCCACCTTAACAGTTTCTATATTTCTTGGAATTGCTATCTCAACACCGCTGATTTTTTCTATCGCTGTAACATCATCTTTAGTTAAAGAATTAACAACCCCTGTTCCTGGAAGACCATAGCCGGAAAGACCTCCTGCCTGAACAGTTAAAACCTGAGTAGTGGAGACACCAAACTGGGAATTAACAGCCATTCTCAATCCGTCTCCAAGACCAATTAGAGCTACAACAACAGCAATCCCTATAAAAATTCCCAGAAGAGTAAGGTAGCTTCTTAGTCCGCGCCTTTTCAGATTTCTAAATGCTAAAATAATGTAATCTTTTATCATCTTATTGAGCTATAATATGATGTACCTTTCCAGCTTTATTAAATCTTGTTGAAAACTATCTCTTCTTTTTGTTATTTTGATTTATTTCTTTGCGAGTTTACCATCCGAATCTTTGACATCACCGAGCGCCGAAAAGACTTTAAAGAGTAATAAATGCTCAGAAAACTTATTCCTAACAACGACATTTATAAAGTATGGCTTATTTAATAACCATATAATCGGCAAATCTGAACATTATCTAAATGGCTTCCATTTCTTATTGACTTTCTTTAATTTCCTTTCTACTTTCCCGTCCTTAATTTGATATATAATCTTTGCATGCTCATGCGCAAGTTTTGGATCATGGGTGACCATAATAATTGTTTTTCCTTTTTTATTAAAATCTTCAAGAAAAGCCATTACCTTTTCTCCAGTTTTTGTATCTAAATTGCCGGTTGGCTCATCCGCAAGTATAACATCAGGGTCATTGGCAAGAGCACGGGCAATTGCGACTCTTTGTTGTTCTCCTCCAGATAGCTGTCCAGGATAATGGTCCATTCTGTCGCTTAATTCGACTAATTTAAGCAATTTTTCAGCTCTTGAACTTCTATCATCGGCTGAAACTCCTTGGAACATCATCGGAAGCATTACGTTTTCCTTTGCTGTCAGATTAGGAATTAAATTAAACTGCTGGAAGATGAATCCAATCTTTTTTCCTCTTATCTGTGCCAGGTCTGATTCATCAAGGGTTTCAATGTTTATTCCATCAAGATAGATATCTCCTTTAGTTGCCAGATCAAGAGAACCAACAAGGTTCATGGCCGTTGATTTCCCGCTTCCGGAAGACCCCATAATTGCTACAAAGTCTCCATCATGAACTTTTATATTCATTCCATCAACAGCTTTCACTATGCTTTCTCCCATGTGATAATACTTTGCCACTTCTTTCAATTCTATCAATCCGGGATTCATAGTCATAATTGATAAGGTTAATTAATAAACTTTCTGCTTATGTTAAGTAAACTTTAAATCTTAACATTTTATTGAAAAGATTTAGGAGAACAAATCACATAATAATGTATAAAAATAATGAATTTTTCCATTAAACCTAACTTACTGAAGGAGAATATAACTGTCAACAATGTTAAGTAACTGTCAACAATGTTAAGTTTGATAATTGAACAGCTTAGTAAGGTTTAAAAATCATCAAAAACAACAAATAATATGATCATACCAATTAGATGCTTCGGCTGTGGCAAGCCGATAGGCCAGCTCTGGGATGAATATAAGAAAAGAGTAGAAGCTGGGGAAGACCCTGGAAAGGTCCTTGATGAGCTTAAAGTTGAGAGATATTGCTGCAGGGCTGCTTTGTTAGGGCATGCAGACATGCTGCCTGAAATTACGAAGTTTAAGAAAGCATAATCAAGTTAATCACATTAGTCTATAATTTAATTGATTAAAAGTATTGCTTTATTTAACATTTCTTTTTTCAATTGAGAAACTATCAATAAGTCTATCATTCAAGCCAAGAACCCTGAACTGGGCATTTCTATCTATTTTTCCTAGGACATAATGATTAGTTCTTGTGCTGCCTTCATCCACTTCCTGAGGCACTCTAACTCTTAGTGGTGCCCCACCACCACCGGTGATTATGTATGTAACTCCATTAACATCTAGCTTTCTGTAATGATGCTGATGACCTGTAAAAACAGCACTTGGATGATATTTTCTAAGAACTTCTGCAAATCTTATTGATAAGTCTGTGTACTTATCATCCCTTTTTCCATGTTCATCGTCTCCTATTGGGGGGTGATGCATAAAAACAAAGATATAATCCTTGCTATTATTTTCTTTCAAATCTTTTTCCAGCCATTGCTCCTGCTTTTTGCCTTCTGAAATAATGTTAGTATCCAGAATGATAAAATGCGTTCTGCCCCTGTCAAAAGAATAAAAAGTTGGTTTCTCTGGGAGATGCCAAAATCTTTCTAATGGGCCCTGTTGTTCACCAAAAAGAGATTTATTTTTGTCATGATTCCCAAAGGCAAGATGATAGTCAGTGTCAACATCATCTATTGGAAAAATAGCTTCATTGAAGGCTCTCCATTCATGTCTTCTTCCATATTTAACAGCATCACCAGTATTAAAAACATCCCTTGGATTATATTCATTAATTTTTGAAATAATTTTACTGTGTATATTCGTTCCTTCTCTATTATCTCCATAAACTGCAACCTTTAGCTCTTGGGCAGAAACACAAGCAGATACCAACAAGGCTGCCAATCCGGAAAAAAGAATCTTTTTCATTAATCTTTCCATTATGGTGAGCTTATAAATATCATTATTTTCCAAGATATATAACCAAAAGGCTTATAAGGCAGAATAAATAATTGTTTTCGTGAGTCGGGAAGCTGACTACGGAAATAGCCATTAAATTGGCAAAAGTTCAAAAGAAATGAATTTTATTTCTGAGGAAGGTCCGGACATCATTAAGAAGCGACCTATTGAAAAGTAGGCTCTCGCGAGGGAGAGCTCCGCAACAGAAACGACACCGCTCTTTCAGAGAAATGAACCTTGAGGGAATCTGAGAAGAAAGAGAAAGGATGAAACGGGCGACTTCGCTGATGCAAGTGCCATAGCCGCACGCATAGACAGATGTCAGCACGAACTGTCTGTCCAGAAATGGAACAGAGTTCGACAGAATCTGGCCTAATCCCGACTCACACTTTTTATTTTAAAGGATAAATAAACTAAGGGGTTATTTGGTCTAAATAACCTGCCCCTAAAACATATAACCTAATGATTATTTGTTCTTCTAATTGATTCCATTACTTCCCTCGTCAATCTTTCTGATTGATCCGGACTATTTTCTAGCCAAGTTATTTCAGGAAACTCTAAGAATTTTCTATATGCTTTGTATGCAGTTGCAAGAACTTCATAAACTATTTTTTCTTTTGCTAGATCTAAACTTATCTTTCCATCTAGGTATTCAACAATAGGGCGGATTGCAGAACCATGCTTCATAACATAAGTATCACGCCATCCATTCATTAGACCTCGTCTAACTTCATCTATACCTTGTTCTTCATGAAAAACTACATCTTCAACCCGTTTTCTTACTCGCGATTCTAAATTTCCAGACCATTTAATTCCTATGCAATTATAAGATCTTCCAGAATCTAAAAGACTTCTAATAAACCTATGATAAGAACCTTCAATAATCTCAAGGTTTCCCCTACCTTTGATTTCAGATTCAATTCTAGTTACTCTATTTGCATAATCTACTAAATTAAGTGTGTCTTCAGTAGGGTCAAGTTCCGCATATAAATGAGATTTGACTGTAGGATGGGAAGAAAAATTAGGCAATCCAGTCATAGTTGGAAATCCTCTTACAAGATAATATTTATCAGCATTAATAACCTCCCCACTTAATGTCTCTGCAATTGTAAATGCTAGTTCAGTCTTACCAGAAGTTGATGGACCAACAATAACCAATGAAGTATTCCATTTTTCCATAGTTTCTAGGTTAATGACTACTTTTTAATCTTTTCCAAATAATCAAATGATTGTTTGTACCCAAAAATCTGTGTGTAAAATAATGCTGAAAAGTAGGGGCGGATTGTTTAAGTTATCTTCACTAAAAAATTAATACTTAATTTTATATATTTCTCATGCCTTTATTTTTGATGGATAGATTGGGTAAAAAGCTTGCTGGCTTGATAGGGGGGACAGCCCTTGCAATCCTTTCTGGGTGTGCGATAGTTCCAGAAAGAGTTGTTTACTCCAGACCTAGAATAATTACAGAGATATATGAAGTGCGAGGTCCTGCCTGTTACGGGAGTGTTATAATTCTTCCGGAATATAGGATTAGACATAATGACTGGCATTTTCATCCAAGACCCCAGTTTTATCAAAGACCTCATATTTATCAACCAGCACCTAGATGGAATTTCCAGCAAATGCCCAGAAATCAGCCTCATTACAGACAACCAAATGCACCGAACAGGCCTAACATGCCAAATAGGCCAATGCCTAATAGACCTAATAATCCTCAAAGACCTAGTAGGCAGCCCAATAATCCTGAAAAGTTCCTCCCGCCGCCGGGACAAAGATAATTTTATATAAATATTTTCGGAGAATTTTACTAACTAATCTCTTCCCTCTGCGCCAAAAATCTTGTGACCTAATTCCGCCCAGAGAAAAGCTTGCTGTCCGACATGAGTAGCACAAAGTGGAATTGGTTCTTCTTTTTCCTTTTCCTTTCTAATCTGTGCTCGAACATCTTCCCGTATAGATGTGTATCTTGGATTTATAAATAATTCATTTGCACTAACATAATAACATTTATTGTCATCATCCATAGATTATTCTAATATCTGACATTTATAAGAATTGCTGTAATGAAAATGGACAAGGGGGGAATCGAACCCCCACGGCACGAGCTTCAATCGTGTACACTCCCATTGTGCTACATGTCCATTAAAAACATAAAGGGAATTGCCTTTTAAATGTTATTAGATTTTGAACTTATTCGGATGCTTGCACTTCCTGCATATTACTGTTTTATATAATAATCTCTCTTTTTTACCTATTCTTGTTTGTCCTTTTAATTGGGAGAAGCAAGATTGGCAGTAAAACTGCCTTAACCGGCTTAGTTTGAGCTTGTTTTTCATTGCCAACTTGCGGGTTTTCTTTAATTCTTCCTGTGAAAACCTTTTTCTTGAAAAGAATTTTAATATTTTTGCTATTGCTTCCTGCTTCTCTGACTTTGCCATAATTACAATAAAATAACAAGGTTTAAATAGTATATTGAAAACATAAAAAATGAAGACGGCCACAGTAACAAGGAAACGCCTGGTAACATTCCGAACCCAGAAGCTAAGCTTGCTACGTTGCCTGCGCTAGTCTCCGTCAAGAGGCGAAACAGCAATGCTGTCTTCGATTTTTTCCTTTAATGTCAAATTAATATATTATTTTAGATATTGAATGGCCACCCTTATTGGTTAAATAATAAGATTATACTCTAGATAGACTATTGGTGCAAATATATAATTGGGTTTTATCCTACATATGAAACATTGCTTTCGAGAGGCATAAAGTTTTAATAGTCTGAAAAAATTAATTGTTATGGCTGAGAAAAAAGGGAGAACAGTAGTTATTTCTGGACAGCCTGGCGCGGGAAACACAACTGTTGCACAGCTTATTTCTAAAAAACTTGGAATTGAATATTTCAGCATGGGGCAATTATTCAAAGATATTGGAAGAGGAACCTACAAGAATAAGAAATATTATCCTTTATTCAAAGAATTGTGTGATAAAAAAGGACTTGTCATGCCTGACATGGATTCAAAGAATGAAACACATGCTGCTTTTGATTTCTGGAAAACTGAAGTTGGAAAAAGCAAGGAATTGCACAATGTGATAGATGAGCTTCAATTGAAAATAGCTGAAAATGGTAATGTTGTGATGGAAGGAAAGCTATCCATTAGAATGATAAAAAATGCTGACTTAAAGGTTTGGCTTAAAGCCCCAGTTGAAAAGAGGATAGACCGGGCATGTGAAAGAGATTCTTTGGAACTTGATGAAACAAAAGACAAGATGGTTGAGCGAGAGGGAAAGGAAAGAATAGAATGGAAGAGAATTTACGGTTTTGATTATTTCGAGCAGGAAAAAGAAGCTGATTTGGTGATTAGTACGGACGATCTTACTCCTGAAACAATAGTAGAAAAAATTCTTGAGAAACTTTCTTGATAAATAAAAGTCCAGATAGTATGAATATTAAAAACAAAAAAAAATTGTTATATTAAACAACAACTGGATTTCATAGAATATTTGATGTCTATTAAATTATTTATATGAATTAAAGAATAGAACTATTAATGGGGATAAAAAGCAATAGCTTTTTATAACACGTGATTTTATAGGAATCATAGACAAAGTGTATGCGGGGATACCAAAGCGGTCAAATGGGGCAGCCTCAAGAGCTGCCGGCTTAGTGCCTTCGGAGGTTCGAATCCTCTTCCCCGCACTTGCTGAAAAATAAGAAAATGAACTGTATTATAATTCATGGATGTCCTTCTGATGAAGAAAAGGCAATGGATACCAAAACAAGAACATATAACAAACATTGGATTCCTTGGACTAAAAAGAAATTAATTTCTCTGAACATAAAAACGGAAACACCGCTTATGCCAAATCCCTGGAAACCTGAATATACAAAATTTAAGAAAGAATTCGAAAAATGTGATATAAATAAAGATACTATTTTAGTAGGACACAGCTGTGGTTGCGCCTTTTTGGTTCGCTGGTTGGGAGAAACAAAAAAAGAAGTTAAAAAACTAATACTTGTGGCTCCCTGGAAAATTCCAGACATGAATGATGAGTTCAGAAAAACTTTTTACGGATACCCTATAGATGAAACAATTAAGTCAAGAGTGAGAAAAATTACAATGTTTACTGCAGATGATGAAGAAGAGGATGGCAAGAAGAGCCTGCAAATTTATCACAAATATCTTGGTGGAAAGATAATAGAACTTGCGGGGCACGGGCATTATACTTTAGAAGACATGAGAACAGAGGAATTTCCAGAATTGTTAGAAGAAATTACAAACTAATTGATTTAATCATTCAGTCCATTTCCAGCTTGTTATTTCGGGCATGTCCTTGCCATATTGCTGGATGTATTTCTTATGTGCTGATAGTTTGTCCTCCATCATTTTGCTTACTGCTTTCCCTGATGATTTCAATTTTGGAACTCTTCTTATAACATCTTTGACAAGATGGAACCTGTCTAAGTCATTCAGGACAACCATGTCAAATGGAGTTGTGGTTGTTCCTTCCTCTTTGTATCCTTTAACATGAATGTTATCATGGTTTGCTCTTCTGTATGTTAATCTGTGAATCAGCCAAGGATAACCGTGGAAGGCAAATATTATTGGCTTGTTTTTAGTGAATATTTTATCAAAATCTGCATCTAGCATTCCATGGGGGTGCTCACTCTTGGTTTGAAGAACCATTAAATCTACGACATTTACAAACCTGACTTTTAATTTGGGAAATTGCTTTCTTAATATTGAAATCGCAGCTAGAGCTTCCATTGTTGGAACATCTCCGGCACAGGCAATAACTACATCCGGATTTCCCTTATCATTGCTTGCCCATTCCCAAATTGATGCTCCTTTTTCGCAATGCTTGATTGCTTCATCTATTGAAAGATATTGCAAAGCCGGCTGTTTTCCTGCAACAATGATATTTACATAATCTTTGCTTTTCAAGCAGTGATCAGCAACGGAAAGGAGAGTATTTGCATCAGCCGGAAGATAAACTCGGACAACATCTGCCTTTTTATTTACAACATGATCTATGAAACCAGGGTCCTGATGGGAAAATCCATTATGGTCCTGCCTCCAAACATGTGAACTTAATAAGATATTTAATGATGAAATTGGCTTTCTCCATTTAATATTTTTCTTGCAGACATGAAGCCATTTGGCATGCTGATTGAACATTGAATCAATTATATGGATAAAAGCTTCATAACAGGAAAAGAAACCGTGTCTTCCAGTCAAGAGATAACCTTCAAGCCATCCTTCGCAGGTGTGCTCGCTTAGGATTTCCATAACTCTTCCATCCGGAGCAAGCAGGCTTCCATCTTTATCCTCAGGAAGATAATTTGCAAGCCAGACTTTCTTTGTCGCTTCAAAAACAGCATCTAATCTATTTGAAGATGTTTCATCAGGGCCAAAAAGGCGGAAGTTCTTAGGATTCATTTTTATCACATCTCTTAAAAATCTTCCAGTAACTTTTGTTGCTTCTGCCTCAACTGCTGCGGGCTTAGGAATTAAAATTGCATAACTCTTGAAATCGGGCATTTTTAAATCCTCTCGGAGAATTCCCCCATTCGCAACCGGATTGTCGCTCATTCTAAACTTTCCTTTGGGAGCTAATGATGCTAATTCTGGGATAAGCTTTCCTTTTTTGTCAAATAATTCCTCCAGCTTATAACTCTTAAGCCATTTTTCCAATAGTTCTAAATGTGCTGGCTGTGTTGCGATATTAGATAATGGAACCTGATGTGACCTCCAAAAATTCTCGGTTAGTTTTCCATCAACTTTCTTCGGACCTGTCCATCCTTTTGGACTTCTTAAGATAATCATCGGCCAGAGCTGTCTTTCCTGCTTGTTATTATCTCTTGCATTCTTTTGGATTTGCTTTATCTCCGCTATTACTAAATCTAGGGTTTGAGCCATTAGCTGATGCATTGTTTTAGGATTACTTCCTTCAACAAAATAAGGCTTGTAACCATATCCTTCAAACAACTTTATCAATTCGTCTTTATTAATCCTGGCAAGAATTGTTGGATTTGCTATTTTGTAGCCATTTAAATGCAAAATAGGAAGAACTGCCCCGTCTTTTACAGGATTTAGGAATTTATTTGAATGCCAGGCAGTTGCTAATGGACCTGTTTCTGCTTCCCCATCTCCGATAACACAGGCAACAATCAAATCAGGATTGTCAAATGCTGCCCCAAATGCATGCGATAAAGAATATCCCAATTCTCCCCCCTCATGGATTGAACCTGGTGTTTCTGGAGCAACATGGCTTGGAATTCCTCCCGGAAATGAGAATTGCTTGAATAATTTTTGCATACCTTTTTCATCTTGGGTTATTTTTGGATAATATTCTGTATATGTTCCTTCTAGATAGGCATTAGCAACTAATCCTGGGCCGCCATGTCCAGGTCCCGCTATGTAAATCATGTTCAAATTCTTTTCTTTTATCAATCTATTAAGATGAACATAGATAAAATTCAATCCAGGAGTTGTGCCCCAATGCCCTAGCAAGCGGGGCTTGACATGCTCAATTTTTAATTTTTCTTTTAACAATGGATTATTAAGAAGATATATCTGCCCTACAGAAAGATAATTAGCTGCGCGCCAATAAGCATCCATCTTTTCTAATAAATCCGCTGAAATTCCCGCCTGCTTTGACTTTTCAGTCTTCTTCATCTTATTGTTATTTTTTTGTTTCATTTAAATCTTGTGTTTTTATTTAATAAATGAGGAGATGATCTTGGCAATCATCAATTCCTCATCTGTCTTTATTACTCTAACTATTACTTTGCTTTCTTTTGACGAGATAATCTCAGAGTTTGCATTATTCTTCTTTTCATCCAACTCAATTCCTAAAAATCCAAAATGCTGACAGATTCTTTTTCTTATCTTTGGGGCGTTTTCTCCTATTCCAGCACTGAAAATTAAAGTATCGAGGCCATTCATTGCAGCAGAATATGAGCCAATGAACTTTCTTATTTGATAGCAGAATAAATCAATTGCCTCTTTTGCCCTTTCGTCTTTATCTTTTTCCTCTTTCTCAAGTAGGTCTCTCATGTCTGAACTTATTTCAGAAACACCAAAAAGTCCAGACTGGGAATTTATCATTTTATTGAATTGCTCTGCATCTATTCTCTCAGTTCTTGCTAAATACCAAACCAATCCTGGATCTATATCGCCTGAACGGGTGCTCATTGGAATTCCAGCAGTTGGAGTAAAGCCCATGCTTGTATCAACTGACTTACCCTTATTGACAGCAGCAAGACTGCATCCATTTCCTAAGTGAGCGATTATTATTTTTCCAAGATATTCTTTTCCTGAGATTCTTGAAAGTTCATCCATTAGAAAAGAATATGAAATTCCATGAAATCCATAACGCCTAATGCCCTTATCATAATATTTTCTTGGAATCGGCAATATATGTGCTACTTTTGGCATTTCCCTATGGAATGCAGTGTCAAAACAAGCTATTTGCTTTAATCCGGGAAACTTTTTACTGAAAGTTTCCATTAAAAGTATTTCTCCTGGGAGATGTTCTGGAGAAAATGATTTTATATTGTGCAATTCAGCAAGCATTTCTTTATCAACTTCCTCAGGTTTGTTGTATTTTAGTCCCCCATGAACAATTCTATGTCCAACAGCAACCATATTGTTCATTGCATTCTTTCCAAGCTTTTTTTCTAAAAATGATATCAAGACATCAACCGCCGCTTTGTATGTTCCAGCAGAAATATTCTGGGAAACATTGTCTTTCTTGTCTTTTCCACTAAATGTTAATGTTGCGTCCTTTAATCCAATCCTGTCTATTTTGCCTTCAAGAACCCTTGTTAAACTAGAGGTTTCAAAAAGGGCAAACTTAATGCTTGAAGAACCGCCATTAATGGTAAGAATGAACGTTTCCTTTGATTTAACTCTAGATTTGAGATGAGATTTGACCATGGTACAGCTAAATACCCCCAGCAATTTTTAAACTTTGCTTTTTATGATGTTTTTATTTCTTGACTTTGCTTTCCTGCCAGTCTTTAATGATTAATCTTGATGTTCTCTGAGTGTCAACAAGATTTCCTTTTATTAAAAAGTGATTTCTTCTTCCTAACTGCTCAATTAATATCTCTGAATCACCTCTCGCGTCAATTTTGTAATAACTTTCGAACAGGCCAGGATTTGCCTTGACAAGACTATCTACTATTAATTCTGGGTCTCTCACTTTATCATAAGTTTCTACGCTTATTCTTCCATACTTTTTCAAATCTTTAGTGCTTACTTGCGAATTTTCCTTTTCTGGAAGAACTCCTGGAGTGTCAAGAAGGAGAATTCCCTTGCTTAATCTGATTTGCTTCTTTCCTTTTGTGAATCCTGCTTGCCTGCTTGTTCCAGCTGCTTTTCTTCCGGTTAGAAAATTAATCAAAGTGCTCTTTCCAGTATTAGGATAGCCTATAATTCCTATGTGCGCTATCTTAAATGTTTTGTCTTTTATATTTCTCTTCGCTTCAATCTTTATTCTTTCAATTAAAGTTCCTTTTCCTATTCCTTTTTTAGCTGAGATTATAACATATGGAAATAATTCTTTCCTTTCCGCTTCTTCCTTTAACTTTACTATATCTACAAGGTCCGCCTTATTCAAAACATAAATTACTTTCTTGTTCAATTCTTTTATTATCACTTCCATTTCTTTATTTCTTGTCTCATCAAGAAATCTTGCATCCAGGACTTCAAGGACCACATCTGAAATCCTGATTATCTCTGAAACTTGTTTAGGAACAGCAATTTTATGCTGATTGAATGGGTCTATCTGCCTTGTCTTCCTCGATGAAAAAAGGTATCTCACTCTCATAAATGGGTTATTATTTTATCTTATATAAAATTATGCAAAAGGTATTTAAGTGGGAAATGGGAGATATTGGTATCTAAAAGAGGAAAGAAAATATGCTGGAAATGTTGATTAATCCTAAAAGAGCTGAGAGAGAGCCGTGGGAGCTTTTCTTTATTGGATTGGTTTATGCCTCACTTTCCATTGGTCTTGTTCACTTTATTTTCGCGTCTGATCCTGTGCTGAAAGAAGCATCTGGAATTCTTGTTGTTACATTTACCGTCATGTTTTCCATGCCCTTTATTTTTTATACATTAAAGTTAGAAGAGAAGAGAATAGATGAAAATAATAAAAGCATATCTCTGCTGAACAAGCACAGAAATGCAATTTATGCTTTTCTTTGGCTGTTTTTTGGATTTTTAGTCGCATTTTCTTTCTGGAATATGGTTCTTGACACTCCTACTTTGAATTTTCAAGTAAAAACATATTGCCAAATAAACCGTCCAGGAAATATAGACAGCTGCGCCGCGGAATATGGAATAAAACAAACCTCTTTTACGGGAAATGCTGTTGGAGCAAACAGATTATTCATGATTTTTACCAATAATATTTATGTTCTTATCTTTACGCTTGCTTTTTCATTCATTTTTGGGGCAGGAGCTATATTTGTCCTTGCCTGGAATGCTTCCGTAATAGCTGCCGCTATAGGGATATTCACAAAATCAGACTTAGCATATCTTCCTATTGGTCTAGCAAGGTATATGATTCATGGAATTCCAGAAATAGCATCTTATTTCATAGTTGCTCTTGCCGGAGGCCTTGTCTCTGTTGCTGTGATAAAGCATGAGTTTGGAAAAGATAAATTTTGGGAAGTTTTGCAGGATTCTTTAAACCTTATTGTTCTTTCAATTATTGTTCTTTTGATTGCAGCATTAATAGAAGTTTATGTCACGCCCTTGCTGTTTTAAAAATTAACCACGACTTGTTAAGATTTATAAAGTGAAATTTCTCTAATGAGAGATGGTTAAAATGGTGAAGGATATAGATTAAAGATGGTTGAAATAGCTAATAAAAATATAAATGTTAATATAGATAAAATAATGGCATGGGAAATAATAATTATGGATAAATTAATGGATAAAGGGATGGCAATGTGCAGAATAATTGGGGATAGATATGGTTGAGATGGCTGGTGGGAAAGTTGACGCTGCAAGCGAGAAGAAGAGCGAGAAAGAGGAGGAAAAGCTTGTTGAGGAAAGGGGAAAAGAAGTTATTAATTTTGTTAAGAAAAAATATGAATGGCTCACTTACATAGGGCTTGCAATTGTTGTCTGGCTGTCTGTTTATATCAGGACAAGGAATCTGCCAATACTTAAAGATATTACAACAGGGGGTTGGACTCTTGGCCCTGACCTGGATCCTTTCTTATTCCTGAGATGGGCGAAGGAGATTGTGAAGAATGGGAGCTTGGCCGCGATAGATGCAATGAGATATTCTCCAAATGGATTCAACACTGGAAGAGAAGTTCTTTTGCATCCTTATTTGATTGCCTGGTTCCATAAACTGGCAAGTGCCATTGGAATAAGTGGAAGTGTTGAGCAGTCTGCAGTATTATATCCTGTTTTCATTTTTGCTCTTACAGTTATTGCATTTTTCTTTTTTGTAAGAGAGATATTCCTTGACAGCCAAGGGGAGGCGAAATCCGGGATAATTGCATTGATTTCATCTTTGTTCCTGTCGGTTTTACCAGTAATTCTTCCAAGAACAATAGCGGGAATTCCGGAGAAAGAGGCGTCTGGATTCTTCTTCATGTTCCTCACATTCTATCTTTTTGTAAAAGCTTGGAAGTCAAAGTCATTGAAAGGGGAGATTCCTTTTGCAATACTTGCAGGATTATCAACAGCAGGAATGGCATTTGTCTGGGGCGGATTCACTTATATTCCATTGACTGTTTCCTTTGCAGCGATAATCGGCTTGTTCATAGGGCAAATTAGTAAGAATAAAATTTATGTTTTTGCTTTATGGCTTTTCTCATTCTTTCTTGTAACAGGATTATTGTCAGAAAGGTATTCTATAAGTGCTCTGCTTAATTCCACAACTACATTATTCCCGTTGGTAATTTTTGCTGTAATAATTGTCGACTATGCGATATTTAATACTAAACTAAAAAAGTATTTTGATGGTCCAAAATGGGCAAAAATTCCTAAGCCAATAATCTCTTTGATTGTTACAGCTGTTCTCGGAGCTATTTTAATCACAATAATATTTGGTCCAAGATATATAATTGACAAGATTGATGATATAACTCATTTATTGATAACTCCTGTTGCAGACAGAATCGGTATTACTGTTGCGGAAAACAGGCAGCCATACTTCAAGGAGTGGACGGATAGCTTTGGTCCATACATAGGAAAAATCCCTATTTTCTTCTGGCTGTTCTTCATCGGCTCTGTTTACTTATATAACCATATGATTAGTGTATTCCAAAAGAAAGAGAAAATTTATCTTACAATCAGCTATATCATATTCTTGTTTGCGATTGTATTCAGCAGATACTCGGGAGACAGCATATTCAACGGAACTAACCTTGCAAGCATAGGATTGTACATAATTGGAGTTCTGGCTCTTGTCGGAACATTTGGATACTACTATTACCAGACATTTAAGAGAAGTGAGCAAGAAAAACTAAAAGAAATTAACTTTGGCCTGATATTACTATTCTCACTGTTCTTCCTTTCTGTGATATCTGCAAGGGGGGCGGTAAGAGTCGTTATGATGTTAGTTCCTCCGACATCCATCATTGTTGCTTATTTCATAGTTTCATTGTTCAGTGATGCAAAAGGAACGAAAGAGGATGCAAAGAGCAGGGATGAAGGCAGGAAACTTATGCTATGGATAATATTTGCCCTTGTTTTGGCTGCAAGCATATTCTCTGCATATTACTTCTATCAGCAGAGTGCTGGAACTGCCAAGAACTATGGGCCATATTCATATACTCAGCAATGGCAGAAAGCAATGGCTTGGGTCAGGACTAACACAAATGAGAATGCGGTGTTCGGACACTGGTGGGATTATGGATACTGGCTGCAGTCTATTGGAGAGAGGGCAACAGTATTAGATGGGGGAAACTCAATACCTTATTGGGACCATTTGATGGGAAGGTATGCTCTTACCGGAACCAGTAGTTATGAAGCTGCAGAATTCTTATATGCGCATAAAACAACTCACTTTCTGATTGATTCTACAGATATAGGAAAGTATGGAGCATTCTCCAGCATCGGAAGTGATGTAAATTATGACAGGGCGAGTTATGTTCCAAGTTTCCTAAAAGATGAGAAGCAGACAGTTGAACAAAAGAACTCAACTGTTTCTCTTTACACCGGAGGATTTAGTTTGGAAAGGTGGAATGATGTGGTATATGAATCAAATGACAGCAAAATTTATCTTCCAGGAGGAAAATCAGGAGTCGGAGCAGTGGTAATAGCAAGAGATTCAAGCGGAGTGATAGGACAGCCAATTGCTATTTTTGTTTATCAAAACCAGCAATATAGAATACCTATGAGATATGCTTATGACAATGGAAAGTTCTATGATTTTGGCTCTGGAATTGGACACGGTGTATTTATCTATCCTGAATTAATACAGAATGACAGGGAAAGTAGGATTGACCGAAGCGGGGCAATGCTGTATCTAAGCGATAAGACAGTCAACTCGCAGCTTGCAAGATTGTATTTGTATAAAACAAATGATGATTATTTCAAACTGGTGCATACTGAAGATGATTTCCTTGTCGCATCAATGAAAGCACAGAATGCCCTTCCTGCTGGAATGGATTTTGTTTACTATCAGGGATTCAGAGGGCCGATGAGAATATGGGAAATTAAATATCCTTCTGGAATGCAGATAAAACAGGAATATTTACTGCTAGAATATCCCGATGTGAATCTGACTATAGCGAGGTGAAAATGATAATAGATAAAATTCTGACTTTGCCGATAATGGTGAGCTTTTTCATTAGCTTGTTCCTTATTCCATTGTGGATAAGAAAGGCAAAACAGATTGGGCTTTTATGGGATGATATGAATAAGTTAAAATCAGATAAAGTTGCAGGTTCAGGAGGCATTATTCCTGTGCTGGCTTTTATTATCGGAGTGCTTATTTTTATTGCTTACAGGGTATTTTATCTTAAATCTTCTTCATTTCTAATAGAATTAATTTCTGCTCTTGTTGTTGTGCTTATGCTCGCTGGAATTGGTTTGATTGATGACCTGTTAGGATGGCAGCATGGAGGATTATCCAGAAGATCAAGGATAATCCTTGTTGCAATTTCTTCTATACCCTTAATAGTAATAAATGCTGGAAATGGGAATATTGCGCTTCCGTTTATTGGTTCATTTAATCTTGGACTTATTTATCCTTTGATACTGATACCTATTGGAATTATTGGAGCGACTACAACGTTCAACTTTCTTGCAGGATTTAACGGCTTGGAAGCAGGACAGGGGGCAATAATTCTTTTTGCACTAAGCATTGTCGCCTTTTTTACCGGAAATTCGTGGCTGTCAATAGCAGGATTATGCATGGTTCTTGCACTTCTGGCCTTTCTTGTTTATAATTTTGCTCCTGCAAGCACATTCCCGGGAGATGTTCTGACTTATCCTGTCGGAGGATTGATAGCGATAATGGCCATACTTGGAAACTTTGAAAAAATAGCAATATTCTTCTTTGTTCCATACATAATCGAATTTGCATTGAAATCAAGAGGAAAGCTATTGAAACAGAGTTTCGGAAAACCGGAAAAAGACGGCTCTCTTTCATTAAAATATAACAAGCTATACGGATTAACGCATGTTTCTATATGGATTATGCAAAAAATGAATATCAAACCAACAGAAAGAAGAGTGGTTTATTCAATCTGGGCATTCCAAATGATAATAATCTTGATTGGATTTTTGATATTTAAAGCCGGGATATTTGGGGGATAAATGAAAAATTTTAACCTAAAAGACGAATTTATTAAGGGAAGTATTATTCTAATTCTTCTGTTTGGCTTGTTTAATCTCATTAATTATTTATTTCAAATAGCCATGGCAAAGATGCTGAGTCTTGCTGATTACGGGGTTTTTGCTGCAATGATGACATTAATTTACATTATTGCCATTCCAAGTGAGGCAATTCAAACAGTTATTTCAAGATATACGAGCAAATTTAATGTAAAAAAAGAATTTGGAAAAACAAAAGACCTTCTCTTGAAAAGCACAGGCAAGGCAGTCTCTTTCTCTGTTTTAATATTTATTTCATTCCTAATCGTTGGAATCTTTCTCTCTAACCTGCTAAAAATAAATTTTCTTATTATCTTGCTGACTGGAACATTGATATTCACATCATTCCTTTCGCCAATCACAAGAGGAATATTGCAGGGAGATAAGAAGTTTGCTGTTCTTGGATATAATCTTGTTCTTGAAACGTTAGTCAGGTTAATTTTTGGAGTTGGATTTGTTCTTATTGGGCTTAGAGTTTATGGCGGAATTTTAGGCGTCTTAGTCGGAGCAATTGCAGGATATCTCTTTTCTTTCATTTTTATAAAACATATTACTGTAGCCAAGAGAATAGGCCAAAGATATGCTGGAATTTACAATTACAATATCCCTGGGCTTGTTATCATGACCGCCATAGTGCTTATGTACAGCTTAGACATATTATTTGCGAGAATTCTTTTTAGCCCTGAAATTGCAGGCCAATATGCGTTTGTCTCTTTGATTGGAAAAGCAATAATATTTTCAAATATTTCTGTTGGGAAGGCTATGTTTCCATTGGCTTCTGAAAAATTTGAAAAGGGCACAAACACAAGAAATATATTTAAGAAATCAATAATTTTTGTTTCATTAATTTCTGCTATAGCTCTAATTTTATACTTTATATTTCCAGAGTTTATCATAAAAATATTATCTCTCGGCTCTGATAAATATCTTGGAGCATCAGGTGTTTTATTTATAATTGGCCTTGCATTTAGCCTTCTTTCTATTTCATACATTATTGTCCTCTATAGCCTATCAAGATATAAAATTAATAAGAAAGAATCCTTCTATTTCTTATTCTTTGCATTAATCCAGATTGTCTTATTTTTAGTATATCATTCAAATATTATGCAGTTTTCTTTAGCCCTATTGACATCTAGCGCTCTTTTCCTATTTGGGTCTATTATTCTGCTGAACAAATAACTTTTAAAAGAGGTATAAGTTTAGCTAAACATGAAAAAAGTGTCGATAATCGTTCCTGCCTATAATGAGGAAAAAAGGATAGGGCACACTCTGGAATTATACTCTCCTTACTTTGAGTTTCTGAACAAGATTGGGGAAATTGACTATGAAATCTTGATTGTTATCAACAATACGACTGATAGGACCCTTGAAATCGTTAAGAGCTATGCAAAGAAGAATAAAAACATAAGATATCTTGATTTAACTAAAGGAGGAAAAGGTTATGCAGTTATAGAAGGATTTAAGGATGCATTAAAGAGAGATAATAACCTTATTGGGTTCGTTGATGCTGACTGTTCAACAAAACCAGAGGCATTTTATGACTTAATAGTTAAAATAAGCAAATATGATGGAGTCATTGCAAGCAGGTATCTTAAAAAATCAATAGTAGAACCTAAACAAACACTTGCAAGAATCGTGGTATCGAGAATTTTCAATGCATACATCAGGGCTTTGTTAATGATGCCTTATAGAGACACACAATGCGGGGCAAAACTGTTTAAAAGAAATGCCCTTGAGAGAACATTAAGAAAATTAACAATGTCAAAATGGGCTTTTGATGTTGATTTAATATATTCAATGAGAAAAGAAGGTCTTCATGTTGAGGAAATTCCTACAAAATGGAGCGATAAAACTCATGCAAAAATAAATTTCATGAGGGCAGGGCCATGGATGGCCCTAGGAATTCTTAGATTAAGATTATTAAATTCTCCATTTAAGTCAATGACGAGAATATATGACAAGATGCTTAATAGGGTGTGGAAATTAAGATGAAAGCCAAAATGAAACAAAGAAAAATATCTTTTCTTATTGCTGCACATAATGAAGAAAAAATAATAGCAAAGACATTAGACAATCTGCTAAGGCTGCCGTATAAAGATTATGAGGTTCTTATTGGGCTTGATGGGTGCACAGACAGGACAGTAGAAATAGTGAGAGATTTTTGCATGGAAAACAAGAAATTCAAATATTATATCATGAATTTGAGACAGGGAAAGAATGCAGTAATAAACAGCATTATCAAAAAGGCAAAGGGAGAAATCATAATAATAAATGATGCCGACTGGATTTTCAAGACAAAAGACAGGGAAAGCTTGGAAAAATTCATTGCATTATTTGATAATCCAAAGATGGGGGGAATTTCCGAATCTCTCCCATTAGAATGGGAAGAGGATATAATGAAAAATTCAAATCTCGGATATAGGATGGTTGCGTATAGCTCATATTTATGGTATAAATTCCAAAAAAAGAAGTTTGCGGAAAGAAGAAAAGGCCTTTTATATGTAAAAGAGCCCGCCTTGTTCATAACAAATATATTCAGAAAAAAACTTTATAAGGAGAACACATCACTAAGCGATGATTTTGAAAGAACAAAAGATATAATCTCCCAAGATTATGATGTTGTGATATCGGAAGAGAGATATAATCCAAAAATGGCTCCTGTTTACAATGAGGTTTCAATAAGAGATTTATTTAAACAGAAAATAAGAACAGCAAGAGCAAGAGAGCAGATAAAAGATGAGCACAATATAAAAGAAAAATATTATCTCTCTGCGATTTTATATATCCTGAAAAATTCATGGAAACTTGGCATCAATGTGGGATTCATGATGATATTCTGGATTTTCCTGACAGGAATTGCGACAATATATTCAAATATGAAAAAATTTAATACAAAGGAGGGCTGGACTCTTAGAGTTAAGAGATAACTAAGAATAAAACAAGAAAATGAAAATAGCATTAATATATGATTATCTAAGCGAAGTTGGCGGCGTAGAAAGAGTAATGGGAACCCATGCAAACTGGCTTACCCGAGCAGGACATGATGTTACTCTTTTATTTAATTATGTGAATCAAAAGACTGCGGAGTATGCTTTTCTTAAAGGACTGAAGATTGAACAAACATGCAAATTCAAATCTGGAGGCGAACCATTCCAGGTATTTTCCGGATTGATTGGATTTAATGATTTGGAAAAAAGAAAAAATCAATATGACCTAGTAATTGCATATTCATTTCCGTCTATTTTCACATCAAGGAAAATAAAATGCAAGAAGGCATTCTATTATCTTCCAATGGAGTTCATTTATTTTCCATTAAAGAAAAGGTGGGAATGGGCAAATGACGGAAAAAGAAAGGCAACTTTCTTTTTCAGCCTATTTTTAGCGCCAATTTTAAGAATGCTTGACAAAAAATGGATTAAAAACAAATTAGTTATCGCAAACAGCGACTTTACAAGAAAAGAAATAAGAGAAAGATACAATGTTGATTCAATTATATCATATCCTCCGTTGAATTCTGTCTTTAAGCCTGCAAAAAGCCCTGAAAAGACATTGAAGAAATATAATGTAAACAAAAAATTCATTCTTACGGCAGGAAGGATTGTCCCGGACAAGAAACAAGACTGGCTTGTTGAAGTTTTTGCAAAATTAAATAACAAAGATTTGGATTTTGTCATTGCCGGGCAGATAGAAGAAAAATATAAACAGAAATTGCTAGATACTGCTGAAAAATTTAAAGTTAAAGATAAATTAAAATTAATTGGGCTTGTAACACAGGTTGAATTAGTCGATTTATATTCAAAGAGCGAGGCATTCTTGTTTGCTTCTCAGGAAGAAGCATTCGGGCTTGTCCCAATTGAAGCCATGGCATGCGGGACTCCAGTTGTTGCCTGGAATGACGATGCAGGACCAAATGAATATGTCATCGATAAAGTCAATGGTTATCTTGCTAAACCATATAATCTTGATGATTTTACAGAAAAAGTGAAGAAGATTCTGGACGAAGGTTTCAAGAAAAAGAACAAGAAAAGAATAATTGAATCTGTGAAGAAATTTACTGAAGATGAGCAATATAAGAGTTTTATAAATAAGACTGATGAATATACAAAAAAATAGTAAATAATAAATAAAATAGTTGCTGTTATAAATATGCAAGTAATATAGTGATGTTAAAGCATATTTATCATTGGTAATATATATCTAATATTAATCAATATGTTTATTTTGACTCTTACTTTGTCTTTTCCATGAGAATATCGAGAATTCTTTCTGCGGCTTTTCCGTCTCCAAATGGATTTTCCCATCCATTTGAACCTGGATTTATGCTTTTACTGAACATTTCCTTAGCTGCAAGAAGCATTTTATCTGGATTTGTTCCCGCAAGAATATTCATTCCATACTCGATTGTCTCAGGTCGTTCAGTATTTTCTCTTATTGTAACACATGGAACCTTCAAAACAAAGCATTCTTCCTGAACTCCACCTGAATCTGTTATCACTAATTTTGCGTTCTGCTCTAAAATTAGAAAATCAAGGAAGCCTACTGGCTCTAAAAGAAATAGTCCTTTAGGAGATTCTATGTTGTTCTCTTTCATTCTTGCCAATGTCCTAGGATGAATTGGGAAAACTAAGGGAATTGCGAATTCCTTGTATATTAAAGAAAGTCCATTTATAATATCTTTTAACTTTTCGGGCTTATCAACATTCTCTGCCCTATGAGCAGTTACTAAAATATATGATTTAGATCTCAATCCTAACTTTTCAAGTATTTTGCTTTTATTTCTCGCTATTTCTATGTTCTGATTTAATGCATCAACTATTGTATTTCCTGTGAAGAAGATTCTGCTTGGCTCCTTGCCTTCCTGATGCAGATTCTTAAGCGCATCTGGTGTCGGAGTAAATAAAAAGTCTGATATATGATCTACTATGACTCTATTTACTTCCTCAAGCATTGAAGTATCATGACTTCTTAATCCTGCTTCATGATGACCTACTTTTATATTCAACTTTTTTGCGGCTAATGCTCCCGCTAGAACAGAAATTGTATCTCCTTGCACTAAGACAAGATTTGGCAATTCCTTTTCAAAAATCTTTTCTATTTCCCGAGTCATTATTCCGACTTGTTTTCTATAAGGTTGTGAGCCGACACCAAGGTTGTACTTGGGTTTTGGAAGTTCTAAATCTAGGAAAATTTGTTCATCTAGCTCTTTCGAGTAATGCTGCCCAGTGTGCAAGACAAAATAATCCATCTTTCTCTTTTCACATTCTCTTATGATAGGAGCCATCTTGATTATCTCTGGCCTTGTTCCTAAAATAATTGCCAGTTTCATCAAAAATCTCATATTTAGATGGTATAAAAAGAATATGGTGCTCTATTCTATATCAATAATTTATCTCATAAATTATCAGGACTGGCTGTTTCTTCTGGATGTCAGCAAAATAAGCCTGGACGATTTTCAACCTGTCACCATTGGAGTTTATCCAGTCATTTATCCAGGAAGGATGAGCTTCGAATACAGACACTTCAAGAAATTTGGGCTTTTCTTTATCTATAAATGGAAGGAAATCAGACTCATTTATCTCAGAGTAAAGAAGTATCTGCCTTTCTGCATAATAAAATGTCTGGGTGGTTGAAATCGTGAGGATTTTGTCTCCAGAGATAGAATTATCCTTCATCCATAGGGCTGCCTGTTTGACTGGAAGATATGTTGTAGATTTGCTCTTTATCAATGGGTCTGCTTGTTTATATTGAAGATAGCCTCCAAAGAGAATTAACGCAATAACTATTGCTGCAGTTATGCCTTTATTATATTTCTTAACAAAATTATAAATAAACATTGATGCCCTGCCAACTAGAAAGAAAATAAATGGCAAACCTAAAAAGACCCATCTATCTTCTATTCCTCTTATGTAAAATATGTAGAATGCCCAGATGATTATTAACGAAAGAACTGCAAAAAGGTCTGCCTCAATGCATTTCTTTCTGTCTTTTACTAAAACATCGAGATATAGGACAAATTTTAGTGCTAACACGAGACCGATTATGAAGAGAATGAAAGTAATATTATCAGTTAATATTTTAAAATAAGCTAGGGCCTTCCAGGCAAATGGAGAGACATTTACAATTGCATTTGAATATCCTGAGCGGAAGGCAGTCGAAGTTCCAAATGTAAGCTTACTCCAAATGAAATAAGGAACTAAGACTAAAAGGAATGAAATTGCAAAATAATAATAATTTTTGTTCTTAAATCCTAAAAATCTGTCTTTTATGAAAATGAAGACCATAAAGATAATTGGAACCAACAGCCCAGAGACTTTAAAGTGGAATCCTAATGCAGCAAAAATTCCAGCGTAAACTGCAAATTTTGTCTTTTCATTCTTCCAATATTTCCACATGAATAGGAAAGATAAGACTGAAAAAGAGAGGGAGAAGAAGTCTGGTTGAACTCTTGTTGTCCAAAAAAGAAGAGTCCATGAAACTGCCATGAAAAATGATGCAATGAGAGCAATTTTTTCATCGAACATCTCTTTCCCAAGATAGTAAACACAGAGAACTAAAATGACAGATGGGAGCAGGACAAGAAAGAGACGGATGAAGTTCTCACCAAGATTAAGCATGAATGCTAATGCTGCAAGAAACTGGAACAAGGGAGGACGGTGCTCATTTAAGTCATATGGAATGTTATAAGCCCAGGATTTTGCTGTTGACAGATAATCTCCTTCATCGTACCACAATGGCTGGGTGTTTGTTTGAACAAAGTAGTGCCATCGCAGAAAAATCGCAAGAATCAAAATTACCAAGAGAATAATATGGTTCTTATTTCTAAGCCAATTCTTCACTTTATCAGTTCTTTTTTTTATTACAGCCTCTTCGCTATTAGCCATTATAGACTTAAATAAATGGGGTTTTTATTTGTTGTTATGTAAGGTATTGTTAAACTAATTGGTGATAAACCTCAAAATAACGACGATAAACTATTAAAGTTCGTTTAAGATATTTCATAAAATACTGAAGGGAAAATTAGTCATCACCTTTTAAGTTAACACAAGCTTATGTAATAATCAGTCGTTTTTTATATGTTCGTATGTGTCTATAGTATATTCTGCCTCATGTTCTTTTATCTCCGCCGTCCTTTTGTTTATTATATCTTTGTCCTTTATAACTTGGAGTATAAACAAAATTTCAGAAGCAGGAATTAAATAACTCATAAATCTTTCATAAAATTCTGGAGAAGCATTTATCAAGGGATTTATTATTTTGTTTAAGAAAAGCAATCTTGTCCTAGTAAATATTATTTTTCTCTTTAATGTTCTAAAAATAGGATACAGACCCTTATTGCACCACCATTCTCCAAAAGTGAAATAGCTAAATCCGGGCCGTTTGTGGTCTAATTGGGATAAACCGAATGGATTTGAGGCATATGGGGCGGCTATGTAAATCTTGCATCCTCCCCCCCCCTATCCTATAAATCTCATTCATCACGCCCTCAACATCATCTACATGCTCAAGCACATGGCTGCATAGGATTTCATCAAATTGACTGTCCTTAAATGGCAGCTTTTTGTCCGGCAATTTGCTCAAGTCAAAGTATACATCTGCTTTTACTTCCTTGTTGACATCTAAGTTAACCCATCCTTTTTTGTATTCATTTTCGCAACCTATATTTAACTTCATTGTTTTAATTGGTCAAAACTAGTTTAAAAGCTTTTATTTTGTTGAATAGGGTATTTTCCAAATCTTGCTTAATGATGCGTTTGTCTTGGCAAGATAATATCCTTTAAACCAGCTGTATGCATATATAAAACCGGAAAGAATGAATTGAGTCCATCTTTCTACCGGCACTTTAAATAATTCTTTTGGGAGATAGAAGA
Organism: Candidatus Pacearchaeota archaeon; assembly: GCA_018303825.1. Lineage (GTDB taxonomy): Archaea > Nanobdellota > Nanobdellia > Pacearchaeales > GW2011-AR1 > JAGVXK01. Next base: position 8,310 of record JAGVXK010000010.1, on the reverse strand, counting down.
TTTCTTCGCGCATTGTCCTTGGTCCTTTAGGAAGAAGATAATATCCTGCTCTGACTCTGGCTTTTTGATTTACAAAATCCCTAATCGTGAGGGGAGCTTTGACATAAACTTTTGCTCTTGGCTCATATGCGAGAGTATAACCATTTTCCCTTACTATCCTTCCCATCCAAGCGTCTACTGCCCCTTTTGCAAATGGAACAGCTTGTAAGGCTTTTTTCCTAAAGGCAAGAAGATATCCTGAAAGATGCCAAAAATTGCCTTCATGATATTGCCTTTCTCTTATTTCTCCGCTTTTTTTGTAGCTCATTATAGTCCAATCATAAAATAAATTGCTTTTTGGGATGAGTGGAATTGGATTTCCAGATACAGCGCCAACTTTTTTGTTTTCAAAATGGCCAAGAAGATATTGAATTGCGTTTTTTTCCAAAATGGCATCACCATCTGTCTGGACAATTATATCGCCTTTTGCATTTTTTATTATTAAGTTAAGAGCAGAGGCTTTTCCTTTTCTTTCGCTTTCAATTATAAGCTCTATCCTTCTGTCTTTCTTCATTAATTTTCTTATTTCGGGGACAGTATTATCAGTGCAGCCTGAAGCAACTACAATCAATTCATCCTTCTTCGACAGCTGTGAAAGAGCTGATTTTATTGCATTTGCAATTACTCTTTCTTCATTAAAGGTTGGAATACCCAAGGTTATCATCTTTGTTTCTAGGATTTCAGGTTTATTAAGTTAATTAAGAGAGATATACTTTGACTTGAACTTTTCTTTTATAAAAATTCCCTGCAAATCGATAATTGATTGATTTTCATTTAAATTGATTAAGTATTTCTTGAGAGACTTGTCCTGGTTTGAAACGATTATGATGTCTTGTTTAAGTACAGAATCTATATCTGAGAAGAGATTGCTGATATCAACAATCTTATCCTTGAGATTTTCCCTGCAGACAAGGTCATAAACTTCCTTTCTATAACTATTTGAAATATTCTTTAGATTTAAATCACTTATTAAGGGATCAAAGATTTTTATTTTATAATCTTTATTTAACAGAGTGTTTATGATATAAAGAATAGGATTTCCTCTTATATCATCTGTGTCTGCCTTAAAAGTAATTCCTAAAATACCTATTTTCTTTTTCTTTTTTGATTCTATAAGGCTTATGCCTCTTTTTATGTGCTCTAAATTGCTTAAGGATATAGAATCCAGCAATGGAGTGTTTAACTTTAAATTATTTGCATTATTTTTCAATGCTGCAAGGTCTTTTGGAAGGCAACTTCCTCCATAGGCAAATCCGGGCTTGAGGTAATAGCTTGAAATGTTCAACTGATTATCCTCGCAGAATAATCCCATGAGTTTTTTCCCATCGATTCCAAGTTCTTTGCATACAGAGCCTATTTCATTTGCAAAAGTAACTTTTAATGCATGGAATGAGTTGCTTGCATATTTTATCATCTGAGCTATTTCTGGCTTTACTATAAATTTCTTTGTATGGATTCCAGAGTAAATCGAAAAAACTTTTTTTCCCACTTCCTTATTTTCAGAGCCAACAACAATATATGGTGCTTTGAAGAAATCTTTTATTGCTGAGCCTTCTCGAAGAAATTCTGGGTTTGTTGCAAGATAAAAATCTAGGCCTTCTTTTTTTCCAGAAGATTTCTCAAGAATATTTTTTAGAATACTTAAAGAACCGGGAAACATCGTGCTTCTTATTACAATGATATGATTTAATCTTCCTTCTTTGCTTCCCTTTGCCCTTAAAGCTGAGCCAATTTCCCCGCAAACTGATTCAAGTGCTGAAAGATCTAAGTCACCATTTCTTTTTGGGGGTGTGCCAACGCATATAAATGAAATATCTGAGCTTAGAATTGCATCTTTTGTGCTTGTTGTGGCCTTCAAGAGCTTTTCCCTCATAGCTTTAGAGATTAATTTGTCAAGATTTTTCTCTTTAATCGGCAAAATTCCTTTGTTTATTAAATCAACTTTATATTTGGCGATATCAACTCCAATAATGGTGTGTCCAAGATGAGAAAGGCAGGCAGCACTTACAATTCCCACATAACCAAGTCCGAATATAGATATCCTCATATTAGACTGGAAAATGGTTCTTATTTAAGCATTTATATACAGATTTTCAAGTTTGTCCACTATTTTATCCCATTTAAAATTGGAAGAAAATGAGATTGCACTCTTAGATATTTCATTGAGCTTTCTGTAATTTTTTATTATGTATTCAATTTTATTAGCAAGGTCTGATGCATCGCCCTGCTCAAACAAAAATCCATTTTCTCCGTTTCTAACAAGCTCTTTGCATGCTATAATATCTGAAGCGATGACAATATTTCCAGATGACATGGATTCTATAAGTGATTGAGGCATCCCTTCTCTTTTTGAAGGCAGGACAAATATACCCGCACTTTGATAAGTTTTTACTTTATCATTTACTTTGTATACCGCACCTTTAAATGAAATATTCTTGACTTTTAATTCATTGATTAACTTTAAGAGTTTGTTTTTGTAAGATATTTCCGAGGGACCTATAATATCTAGCTTAATGTCCCTGTAATCTCCTGATTCTCTGTTTTTTTGGATGACTGAAAAGGCTTTTATTAGGGTTTCGATGTCTTTTACAGGAGCTATCCTTCCAAAAAAAAGTATTTTTTTCACTTTTCCTTTTGCTTTTGTGATTCTTTGTTTTTTTATGAAAAATTCCTTTGGTATTCCATTCGGAACATATTCAATCTTATTGTTTTCTATTCCCAGTTTGTGCAGATAAGGATATTCCCATTTTGTTATAGCTATTATTTTTTTGAATCTTCTTAATTGAGCCCTCGCAAAAAGGACATCATACATGTTTGTTAGTGTAGAAAGCCAGAGGCCCCGAACTTTTACGTTTACAAATGAGGCATGGGTAGTGAGAAAGCAGGGAATCTTCAGTTCTGCGCATCTCTTTGCAACAACATTACCCTCTAGGTGCCTAAAAGTCTGACAGTCAACTATGTTAGGATTTATTTTATCAAATGCTCTGTTTAATTCGTTCGAATTATAGCCATAAGCATTTTTACTTCCAAACCTTGATTTAACTTTGAATCTGAAGCAATGAATACCATCGACTATTTCTTCACTTTTTACTTCTTTTAGTGTTCCTGCCTCAAGATTAGAGGAAAAAACATAAACTTCCCAGCTTCTTTTTATTAATTCTCTGGAAACATTATAAACTCTGTTCCAAACTCCTGAAATTCCAGAGGAATATGTGCAAGTGAACAGGATTTTCTTTTGATTTTTATTTTTAATTTTTTTCATGTTTGTCTTAATATTTTGTTTTATCATCCTATGTCTTTAACTTTATTCTATTTTTATTTTATTTATGTTTTTTATTGGAGTTTTGAAAGCTCGCTCATTGTTATGAAGAATGAGTCTTTATATAGATTAAGAAACTTGTCTATTTTTGCTATTACTTTATCATTAAACTCATAGCTGTGGGAAAGGAAGACAAGAGAGGAGTCTTTTCTTATCATAATTGAGAGCCTGGCAAGAATTCTGAATATGAAGAAAGGCAATTTTCTCAAACTAAAGACACTTATTGGAAGGATGAATGAGGAGGAGGGAATTTCCTTAATCTTTAAGTTGTTCTTTTTTATCAAACTCTTAAATTTCATCTGTTTTAGAAATAAGGGAAGCTTGCTTCTGAAGAAAATAAACTGTGATGGGGGAAATTGGACTATCGATGAGTCATAGGAAAAGCCTTTCTTGTTTGCAAGAAGAATTAATTCATAATCTGAAGAGAATTGCGGAGCTCTTAATCCTATTGGAGAAGTTTTAAGGTATTTTTTAAAGCACTTTATCGCCTTATTAAGATTTTCCTCCTTCTGCTTCTTGTTCATTTCGTCAAATCTTAGATGCCTGTAGCCATGAAGGGAGATTTCCCACCCCCTCTTCTTGAATTCATTGAATAGTTTGGGATATTTTTCTATGCAATCGCAGGTAACAAACAAAGTGGGTCTTATATGATGCTTCGCCAATATGGGCTGTAGCTTCCTGAATCCAGAAACAAGAGATTCATAGCTTCCAGTCTTGTAATCTTTTTCTGTATCAATTGTAAAGCAGAATTTCATTCAAGTCTAAGAAGAATAATAATTATAAATCTTTCTGGCGGCAACATCCAAGCCATATCCTTCAAGGGTTTTTTTGGCGTTTTTTCCTATTTTACTTGCCAGTTTTTTGTTCTTTATGAGCTTGATTACTGAATTTGCTATCTCATTCGAGTTTTTTGGCTTAACAAAAAGAATTTCTTTGTTGTTTTTGAAGTATCTGTCAAGGCCGTAAATGACAGAGGCAATAACAGGCCTTCCTGAAGCAAGGCCCTCTAACAGGGCTGGCCAAGGAACTGCTTCCCATAGAGAGGGATAGATAAGAATCTCAGAGGAAGCTATTTCTTTGAACAATTGCCTCCTATCTAAGATGAATCCCCTCCAAATTATCCTTTTGTTAGTGTGTTTCCTTGCCAATTCTCTCTGGAAATCATTTTTCTTTGCTATTATCTCAAACTTGTAATCTGGAAATCTCCTTGAAACAATCTCAAAAGCATCAAGAAGATAAATTATTCCTTTTTGTTCGTGGACTCTTCCTACAAAGGAGATTTTTTTCTCTATTTTAGGAGTTATTCTCTTGTATATGTCCAAGTCAACACCATCTGGAATGTTATTGACATCATTATGCAATTTTTTAAGCAATTGCGTTTCATAAAATCCGTGAGTTATTATTTTATCTGCTCTCAATAATGCCCACTTAAAGAAAAACCAGAGATATTTCCTATCATGGAACTTGAATCCCTGGAATCCATGCACTGTGATGACAGTTTCATATCTTATTCCTAAAATCGGAGCAAGAAAATAAAGAAGATTCTCATGAATATGAATCACATCAAATTCTTTCTTGAAAAGAAGGAGTTTAAACATGTAAAGATAGCACATCAATGCAAAAGAAATATTTCTTAAAAATAAGGATTTTCTTATGACTGGAATTTCTATTTTGTTCTTGCATAAAGAGCCTTTTTGAGTGAGAACAGTGCAGTTTGACATTCTTGAGGAGATTTCATAAATATGCCTCTCGCTGCCTCCTTCCTCTGGAACAGTAAGTCCAATCATCAGAACTCTCGGATTCTTATTAGCGATTTTATTTTTCATTTTATATTTTTGATTGATTTTATTATCTTGTTGTTTATTTAATTTATATCTTTTCTATTTATTTTATTATTAGTTTTGTTCTTTAATTTTTATTTACTTTACTTCTTCTTGTAAAACCTTTTAATTATCTTAAACCTTTTCATCAGGCTTCGTATTAATGTATATTTTGAATTGGTTGAGCAATGTGGCTGTTCTACAATATCTCCCCCGAAGTTTTCTTTGAATTTATTTATGTTGTATATTTTTTCCCCTTGCTTTGCATTTTTGTCATAACCACCCAAGTCAAAGTAAGCCTTACCAAGAGATTTCGAGAAAAGAATCAGATTCCAGTAAAGAAAAGGCATTGCCTGCAGTTTATAGCCTTCATCGCTCGCCGCTGTCAAATTAAGTATTGTATAATCATTATCTATTAAGATAATTCCACCTGCGATTATTTTATTTTCTTTTTTTATCAAAAATAATCTTGCTCTTTCCCTTGACTTTGTCAATTCTTTCAAGAAATCCGGAGACTTTTCCTTGAAACCACCATCGTGAGCGGTTTTCTTGTATAATTTATAGAATTCACTTATTTCGCTTTCTGTTTTTAGCTCCTGAAATTCTAGATTGTTTTTCTCAGCTGTCTTGACACCCCATCTTGCAGACTTCTTCTCAAGAGAATTCCACAAAAATTCCTTATCTTTCTCCAGAGAAACAAGGATTGTGCTGTCTGAGACTGTTTTATACCCTGCTTTTTCAAAAATGTCTTTTTTTTGGTTAATAACTGTAGGACGGATAAGCCCATAAAAGTATTTTTTGCTTTCCTGCCTGAATTTGGAGAGGATTTCCAAGCCTGACTGCTCGTCTTTGAACAGTGGAGTACCCTCAGAGAATAAGATTTTTTTCTTTCCAAGAGGAGTTATTATTTCCTGTTCGAATGCAAGGAGGCTTGCTTTTAACTGACCAGATTCTTCTATTACTATCAGTGTAGGCTTCTTGCCATCCATTTCAAGGGATTTTGCCCATTCGGGGCTTTGATAAACACTCCCTTTTGATTCCTTCAATAAGGCAATCCAGGAATCCATTAATTGCATGCCTATCTCCATAATCTTTGGATGAAAAGGGGTTTTAATAAATCTATTTATTTGAAAGATTGCCTGATTTTAAGATATATTATGAAGAGTATATAATGTTTATAAACTGGATTTTATTTGGGAAGAAATGACTAAAATAGATACGGAATTCTATCATGAGAAGAAAGTGCTCCTTCTCGGGGGCTTCGGTTTTATCGGGGAAAACCTTCTTAAAAGATTATTTTGGCTTCATGCAAAGCCAAGCGTTGTCAGCAGGGCAAGAAAAGATGAACAGGATGCATATCAGCATCTGGATGTAGATTATTTTGACCCATTCGAAGATTTTATAAAATTAGGACCCTATTTAAGAAATGCAGATATTGTTTTTAATTTGATATCTCCAAGCAGGCAAGATGTGACAAGGCAGCATGCTCTCAGTACATTAAATTTTGACATCCTTAATTTCTGCGTTAAGGAAAAAATCAATCCTATTTTGGTGCATGTTGGCTCAAGATTGCAATACTCTCTAGAGTCTGAATTGCCAATAAACGAAGATGCTGAAATGAAGCCAACAACGGCTTATGGATTGGAAAGAGTTCTTTCGGAAAACCATTATCGACTGTTTAATGAAAAGGGAGGATTGAAAACTATCTGTTTAAGAGTTGCAAACCTGTACGGACCTTCTGAAAATCTTGTTAATAGAAAGGGGTTAGTTAATGGATTAGTTTATTCTGCTTTGTTTGGAAAAATGCAAATAAATGGAGATGTTAACAGGCTTAAAGATGTGCTTTATGTTGATGATTTTATTGACGCCTTGCTTCTTTTAATTCCGGAAAAAAGCCATTATGGTGAAGCATTCAATGTCGGAAGCGGAGATGGAATAAAGATGATTGACATAGCAAGAAAAGTTAAGGATGTTTTTAAATATAATCAAGAAATACAAGTGGAAGGAGTTGCAAGAGATGATTTCAGTTTTTATCTAGATATAAGCAAGATTAAATTAAGGGAAGGATTAATAAAAATGAAAGAAGGATTGGAAGAATTAGAGGTGAAAAAATGAAGATGCTCATTACAGGTGGTGCGGGATTTATAGGAAGCAATTTTGCAAGATATATGGTAAAAAAATATCCTGAACATGAATTTACTGTTTTTGATAAGCTGACATATGCTGGAAATCTGGAAAATATCCTGGAAATCAGGGACAAACAAAATTATAAATTTGTAAGAGGAGATGTATGTGACTTGAATTTCCTGACCTATATTTTGAAAGATACTGATGTTGTCTTTCATCTCGCTGCTGAGAGCCATGTTGATAATTCTATTGGCAATTCTCTTGAATTCACAAAGACAAATGCTTATGGAACTCATGTCTTGATGGAAGCAGCTCATTTGAACAAAGCAGCTCATTTGAACAAGATAAAAAGATTCATTCATGTCAGCACTGATGAGGTTTATGGAGATATTACAGAAGGAAGCTTCAAAGAAGATGCAAAACTGGTTCCAAACAACCCTTATTCTGCTTCTAAGGCTGCAGCAGAAATGATAGTAAGGGGATATTACACGACTTATAAGCTTCCAATTATCATAACAAGAGGAAATAATGTTTATGGTCCTCATCAGTATCCTGAAAAAATTATTTCAAGGTTTATATGCAATCTCATCTTGGATAGAAAAGTTCCTTTGCATGGAGAAGGGAAAAATATCAGAACATATATTTATGTTGATGATGTCTCAACTGCATTGGATGCAGTTTTCAACAAAGGAGAAATAGGAGAAATTTATAACATTGGAACTCATGATGAAATAAGCAACCTTGAACTGACAAAAATGCTGATAAATAAGCTCGGGAAAACAGAGGATTATATTTTACATGTGCCTGACAGGCCGTTCAATGACAGAAGATACAGCCTTGACTTAAGCAAAATTAATTCTCTTGGATGGAAGCAGGAAACAGGATTTGAGCAGGGAATTGACAAGGCAATTGAATGGTATAAGAGAAATGTCACCTGGTGGCTTAAACTATTGAATCACAACGGGTTATAATTAATATTAATCATCGATAGAATATATATTTAAT
>JAGVXK010000014.1 GCA_018303825.1 Candidatus Pacearchaeota archaeon | reverse complement strand
ATACTCATGCAAAGATTTAAATAGTGTTTGTAGCCACTTACAAATGACTAAATTTGTCAAATTAACATGGGAATTGAGTTAAAACTACTGAAAAAAGCACATGAATTGAATAGACGTGTGCATGAAAATGCAAGAGATTATCACAATAGAAATCCTCTCGCAGTAGTTGATACGCAACTAATTTTACCAACATATCAGACTTTTCCATTCAGAGTAGTCCATGACTTGAAAGATGTACTTGTCGTCGGTGCACTCACTCAAAGTTCGGTATTAATGACTGGTAAAACTGACTGTGGAAAAACTACTCTTGCTAAATTGGTTATGAATGGTTTATTCGGAAAACAAGAAGATGGATGGCATAGAATTGATATTGACACTGATTTTGGAAAGGATTCTGTTGCAGACACTGATTTCTCCATTATAACAGAAGGAAAGAAGATATCTGAAGGACTTTATACTGCTCAGGGATTCCTGACTTTACCAGGATTAATTGCAGACGAAATAAATAGAACTCATCCAGCAATAGCAAACAAATTACTTCATGTTTTCGACAAAGACATTACTCTTCCAAATGGTACAAGAGTCAAACTTGGTCAGTTATATGCTGAAGGAAAAACATATCAGTTTCAAATAGCTGCGATAAACGAGGGTGCAAATTACAGCGGTACTTTCGGAATTGACGAAGCTCTTAGAAGAAGAACTACAATAGAAATCCCTATGAATGTATTCAGACCAACTGCTTTTGACAAGTTATTGATACAGAGAGACAGCAACAGACAAATGCTTATGAGAAATGAGGCAAATTATTTCCCAGATGTTTTGGAAATTCATAAATATTTGGAGCAGGGATTACCAATCCATCCTACAGCTGAAATGTTTATATCCTATTTGGCTGCTTTTGATTTCTGCAAAAATTCTCAGACAGGAGACAAATCAAGCGTCGAGGATAAAAGCGGTTCAGTAAGACATGTCTGCAATCTGCCGGTTAATCTTGGCGGGCAGCAAGTTACTGGAGCAACTATGGGCTGTGAATTTTTAAGAACATTTCCAAATGAATTGTGCCCTCATGTAAAAGGTATTAGTGAAGGTATTTCTACTAACTTGAAGGCTGTAGCTGCAGGTTTTGCATTGCTCAGAGCAACAAAGTTTACTGAAATGTTGATGGGTTCAATTGATGGAAAAACTGCTTCCCCATTAAGTTACGCTATTCCTGATGGAAACGCTGACAAATTAAAAGATTCTCTAAGACAATATGTTGGATCAAATGTTCCTGACTCTGAATTGTACAGAAGAGCTATTGAAAGATATGCAAGTGAGTTAGAAATTGGTATAGAAGATGTATGCGCTGCTTTTGATTTTGTAGGATACTCAAAGGTTGGGCTTGCACCAATGTGGGTTTCAAAGCATTTTCAAGGTAATAGATATGCTGCTCTTGGCAAATTCAAGAGTGAAGCTAGGGAGAAATTCCAAGAAGGACTGTCAGAGCCTTGCCTTCAGGATTTGGTTGCATTAAAGGAAGGAAAAGTAACTCAGGAGACTGCTGCCAGAATAAAGACATACTGTGATGTAAATAATCCTTGGCTATGGAGAGCTGTAGCACCTTACTTGCAGGAAGACAAGCCTGCATCTACACTAGGTAAATTAGACCAGATTTACGGAGTATAAGATGGTTGGTGTTGATTTCTCAAGGATAAGAGAACTATTTCTAAGAAGAATCGGCGAGGCTAATTCTCCGCTGGATGTCACTTTAGAGAATATTTTAAGAGACTGTTTCAAAAAGATAGCGCAGACAGGCATAACAAAAAGCACAGTTTATCAGTATCCTGGAGAAAACGGAGCGTACTTCAGATTAGAAGTCAGCCCTATTGGAAAATCAAGAGAGATTACTGATGTTGAACTAAGGGGCACAACTAAAGATATTCCTGATATGACATTCTTTATCGGAGAACAGCTTGAAGCAGAATTCACAAAAGAAGATTATTCTGCTATGAATCCTGATGTGACTAGAAAACTTCAAAAAGCTGCCAAGGATAAAGATACTTTAGAATTCAGTGATGGAAAAGTCTTTTATTTTTCACCATCACCAAACGGAAAGATACTAAGACAGATTTGCTTCAGATATGTAAGAAAGCATCTTCCAATAGAGAGGGCGATACAAAGAAGAACCGTTACTCCTAGAATTGATGATGATTTTTTGGAAATTATTTCTCATGCATCCAAGCTATCTGCAAGCACTGTTTTCTGCCACGGAGACAGTAATGATCCTGACAGAATGACTGAAGATATGACTTTAACAAGAAGAGATGATGGAGTTTATACTATAAAATATCACTTAACTACAATTCCTGGAAATGCCCTTGATTTGTCTATTTATCCCAGAATTCGCAATGCCTTTGAATTGACAAAGGGAGCATTTACTGTATCAACTTATGCAAATGTTATAATCGATGGAGTAGGTCAAAAAGGAGGTAGTTCTTAACATGGCTGATCCTGACGAAATTGCTGCTGCTTTAAAGAAAGAAGTTGAAAATAGAATAAGACTAAAGTGCTTGGACGTGTTTACAAGAAATGGAATAAAAAACTTTAATGACATTGCTGTAACTGCCGAAGATCCTAAAGCATTGGCGACTATGTCTGCTTTTATAACTCTTGATGAAAAAATCATTCATTTTACCCTTCCTACAAACATAGAAGAGCAGATAGATACTATGCTTGAAAAAGAAAAACTTGATCTCACAAGAGATAATGTTATTGACTCAGAATGTATCTTTGTAATGAAGCACGAGCATGGACATCACTCTATATGCCCTGCTACAAAAGAGAATCTTGAAACTGTTCTCGAGGGAATCTTCAGATATGTCAATGGAAAAGAATTCTCAAGACAGGAAATAGAAGGAGTTTCGTTCTATTTGTTCAATATGTTCTCAGACACTGTATTAAACGGAGTTAATTCTCTGAAATCTCAGGAAAGGCAGGGGTACAGAGATGGATTGGCATTGCATTACCTTTTGACTTCACATATGATGAGATCTCAGGCAAATTTTATGCAAAGACAAATGATGAAGTATACTGACAAGGGATTTGTAGTTTTTCTCGATTCCAATCAGCATCTTTGCCAGACAAATCCTGATTTGCAGGCTAAAATAAGAAAAAATCATCCCCTCTTCTTCCCTGCAGCTTATAGATATGTTGGAAAGATTCTTGATATATTCACGGGAAGCAGAGAACTAACTGAAGAGGCAATGAAAAGAACATTGACTGACATCCATGCACAGGATATTCTCGGAAGATTATATGACACCACACAATGGAGAGACATGGCATACAATTATACTACAATTATGTACCCATTGCTTAGCAGAAATAGAAGAAACAGAGAAGTTGAAAGTTCATATACAAGAGAAAGACCTGAGAAATCAGAATCGGGAAAGCCAAAAGAACAGAAATCGCCGGGCAAGGGAGACAAAAAGGACGGAAAGAGCGGAGGACAGGGACCTGAAAAGAAGGAAGATAAGAAAGATGGAAGCGGCAAAGATAAGAAAGATCAGAATGGCAGTGGAGGAGACAAAAAATCTGATAAGAAAGAGCAAAAGCAGACAGGAGGCGGAGGAAATCTAAAGAAAAAACTGAAAGACTTATTTAAAGAGTTAACACAAGGCAATGCTGAAGGAGATATTAGCTCTGAATATATGATTCATTATCCTATTATAGATAAATTGTATCAGGAAAGAGCTGGTTTGATTAAGGTATTCACAGACGCTGAGGAAGGAACTGAAGAGCAATATGAGATACTAACATCAACGGAGGAAGTTCCTTTAAGCGAGTTTTCATCAAGATCTGTCAGCTGGGGTTCAACAAGAGTCTTTCCAACGAAAGATGGAAGAAGAATTGCTCTTGCAAAGAGAACAAACCCTATTGTACTGCCAATAGAGCATGAAGGGCATTTATCAGGAATTCCAGACTTAAGCTTCATAATTGACAGCAGCTCATCTATGAAGTTTGATCCATTTGGAGGAATAGGAGATTATCATCATGCTTTATTAGGAGTTTATTCAGTTTTGAGATATCTTAATGAAACTAATCTTATCTCTTTTGTTAATCTGCATGCTATGAATTTCTCAAACAGAACAGTCTCTTCTGGATGGTGCAGTCCTTCTGAAGTTGAAAAATTCAAGAAAGCATTAATGGCTTATCAGGGTGGAATGACTACTCTTGACAGAGATGAGATAAGAAAGATGAGATCTGAAAGACTTGATCATTATATATCTATTATGCTCAGCGATACAGGATTTACATTCCTTGAACAAGGGAAGGAGCAAGGGCTTATTGATGAACTTGCATCAATGAAAGAATCAGGCGATGGGCAATTCTTCCTTTATCAGATGGGGCAGCATAATGCTTTCTCAAGAGCGGTTGAAGATATTGGATGGCCTGTTGAGCTTGTTAAAGATGGAGAAGATTTTGCTAATAAGAGCATCAGATTCACAAAAGACTTTTATGGGAGGGCTCTAGCAAATGCATAAGTATGATCTTCCTTTGACCAATTGGATAAATATTGGTTTAAGAATACAAGGACTAGAAGCAGCAGTGCAGGCAATTCAAAGCGGAGCAAAAATTGACGGGAATGCCGGAGACAGCCCGCAGAATAGAAAATATATTGAAAAAATATTGAAAGAAGAAGTATTCAATCAGTTCTCTTCAAAGCAAAGACCTATGCTTGAAGTTATCCTTAATGCCATTGATGCCAGACCACAACAGCAAACAACACCATATGATGTAAGAATATATGCTGGAGGAAGATTCAAGGTAGAAGACAATGGAGAGGGTATGGATCTTAAAGATATTTTAGAACTATTGATTATTCCTTTCAACACTAAGAAAGATGGAATACATCAGATAGGTAAATTCGGAGTGGGTTTTATCTCAACATTGAATTATTGCATCAGTGAGCCTGAAAAGGCAACTGTAACTCTCGAAACACAGAAGGGAGATGATAGATACAGAATACAGTTTTATTCTACCGCTAAAGAAGTCTCAGGATTAAGAATGTCTATTGAAAAAATAAGAAAAAAGAAAAGAGGTACTATGGTCAAAATAAAGAGCTCCTCGTCCAATGCAAGATTCAGAGAAAAAGATTCTCTTTTAGAATATTTTGAATCTGAACTGCAGAATATCCCATCATATGTTGCAAGAATATTTTTAGGAAATGACAGGCAGATAAATGATGATTCGGAGCAGCAATGGGCATCATATCCTGTAACTTTCAAATATAATGGAGCTGATTTTGCGCAGAGAGTGGGGCTACAGATCATTGATAATCCAAATGAGAATACAATTAGACTCAATTCGCAAGGAATTCCAGTTAAAAAGCTTTCCGTAAACCATGGAGCTGCTACAATATCATTCCCAAGTCTTGTTCAGGTCGTTGAAGGAAGAGATGAATTCAAGATTGATGACAATTACAATCTTGCTGTGGAAGGTGTCTTCAAAGCATTGTATGACTACATTAAAGCGCAGAAGCCATCTGCTGCACTTACCACTAAAATGGCCAACTTTATTCCCTCTCTGGCATCCGCATTCGGTTTAACAACATTACAAAGAATACCTGACCTGAAAGGATTGGAAGAGTCCCTCTTGAACGGAAGACAGTATGTATTCAGAAGATCTCATAGGGATATGCTCTATCCTTTTGTCGGAAATTATCTTGATCAAATAGGATTTGCTGTTGATGACCATGCATTTAGCTATTGGCTTGAAAGATTCAAAAATATAGAAGCGTTTTTTGCTGAAGTTCTGAAACCTACAAAGTCATGGGCTCCTAAAGAATTGAGAACGGCTATTGCAATGGATGATACTGGTTTTCCAAATCTAAGACATTTAAGAGAAAGAATTGATACCTATGCTCTTATGTCCATTGATTTTATCGAGCTTCCTTCTTCAGGAGTAAGTCTTTTCTTAATCAAACCTTCCAAGACTGATAAACATAAAGGACATCAGTTATATATCAACGTCAATCATCCTAAGATTGTTGGAGGATTTGACCATACAAAAGCATATGGTGTTCTGGCAGCATACTGTGAAGATGCTGGTTTGGGAGCATATATGATAAACGGCGCATTGAATGATGAGAATCTTTTAAGGGAATATCAATATGCCTCTCTTGCACCAAAATCATTTTTAAAGGCAGAACAAACAAGTCAGGCTGCAACAGCTGCTGGAAAGGCCAGCAGAGCTGTTATTGAGCAGAAAGAACAGAGAGTTATCCAGATACCTGAGGAGGCGAAGAATGCAAACAAGTAATCTGGAAGCAGTTTTGGATAAATTTAAGAAAGAGAACAATGGAGATGTCTGCGTTGTTCCTATCTCTGACTTGGTTTTGATGCAGATGGTCGGTAATTTTGATAATTTCCTAAAGACTCTCGTTTCACAACAGCCAGGATATAAAGATGAAGCTGCTAAGTTAGTTGAAGAAGCAAGAGGCTCTACGACAGCAACAAAGCTATTCAAGGAGATTGTCAGGAAGACTATTGAAGTGCAATTTGGTGACAAAAACGCAACATTGAGAGAGCTCGGGCAGAATGGTATGGACTCATATAATCCTGGGGTTCCGGTAAAGAAAGTTGTGTTCAATCTCGATGAATCAAATGAAGACAAGGTTCACGATGGACCAATCTTAAGAGTAAGAGACTTTGGAGTAGGTATGGGGCCTGAACAAATAGTAAGAGATCTTTTGATTCCATATAACTCTGGAAAGGAAATGGATCCTACAAAGATTGGAGAGCATGGAATTGGATGGTATTCAGTTGTAGACCTTGCCAGCCATGTAAGAGTTGTTTCAAGAAGCGCAGATTCTCCAAATACATCACAGGCATTAATCTTCAGACAGCCTGACGGAGAATGTATGGCTGCTCTTGCATTTAATTCAAACGGAGGATTTGATTCCAGATTAGGAGAATCCGGTTTCGGAACGGAAGTTGCAGCATTCATTCCGCAACAGAAGCTTACTAAATCTGAGATGCTTGAGTCTTTGTATCAGCATCTTGGAATGGTCAGAGATTCGGATGTAGTCATAGAAGGTGATGGAGCTATAATAAACAATATCCGTAGAACATACAAGACTGCAGATCCGGTAACAGTAAGAATGTGTGATGGAAAATCAGGAGTCTTAACAATGGGAGTTTCCAAGAGAGCATTTGATGCAAATCTGGCAGACCCGAGCTTCAAAGCAAGAAATCAGAATTTGGAACAGATATTATACACTCAAAGAGGATTATTCATAAAATATGATTCAAACCCATTCAGAGATGAATCGATACATAGCGTTCTGATGGACGATTTATTAACAATGGGTGTTGACTTTTGGGTGGAAGTTCCTAATGAGGCTACTTTAACAAAAGGAAGAAATAATGTAATTGCAGATGATGCCTCAGGCATTAATGTTGGAATGTATTTAACATTTGAGAATATATTCCTAGATACTGTCTTAGCTGATGATGAACTTCTGTACGGAAAGTCAGATGCTCTGCTGAAGAGTCTTGGGGGTCTTTTTGCCAGAGAAGTTGCACCAGTCATATACAGAATAAATTCACAAAAATACAGTATTGGAAGAAGAATTGCATCGAATGCTGCAAATATTGCAAGCACAACAATAGACATTGGATGCGGTTTAGGAAGATTAGGAGTTAAAGGAGCAAAGGCAATTGGAAGAGGAGCTAAACAAACTCTTGAATTTATTATTGAAGATATCCCTCATGGAATTATGGAGGAGGTACGCCGATTTAAGAAAGATTGGCCGGAGAATAAACCTAGATATATACATGCTGGAAAGGTTGCTGCATCAACTGTTGCCATTGCAACCCCTGTTATCTATGGAGGATATAAGCTTTATGAGAAGATTGGAATTCAGCCGCTTCTTAAACTTGGAATTGGTGTTGGAATAGCAGCTGGAACTATTGCGGCTGGAGGAGGATTATGCTATTTAGGTAGGGGAATTTATCATGATATCAGTGAACGGATTGAAGAAGCCAAAAAGAACCCTCAATATTACGATTTATCAGGATTTAGATTATCTCTTGAGGCAATTGCGCATGCAGGAAGAGAGTTTAGAACTGAAGTGGCTAACATTGGAAGAATAGCGTATAATGCTACCGGGCAGTTTATTATGGATGGTGGAAGAATGCTTGGAAGGGGCTGTAAATATGTTATTGATAAGGTTGGATTATATAAAGATGTTGAGGAAAAGAGAAAGAAAAAGAGAGAAAGAATTGAAAAAGCATTAACAAAAAGATATCTTTCCAAGATAGGAACAAACAGTTTCATGAGGCAGATTATGGCGAAGAAAATAATCCCTGCAACTTATTATTACAGCACGCAGCATAAACCAAAGGCTGATGCTCCAAGAAGAACGGCAGTTCCAACTCTTGGGGAAATATTTGAAAAAATAACCGCACCTACTGTTAGTACTGGCAGCTATTGGAGGAGTGAGCCCGGAGCCAGTTGGCAGGGTAATGGTCAGGATTATGGGGTTGATTGGAAAAGATTGGAATCTTGTCCGGATACAGCTGCACCTTCAAGAGCAGAGCTGCAGAAGAAAGAAGTTAAGATATCTATTGAAGATTTAATCAAGATTTATATGGAGCAGAAACTAGTATGCCAGACTCTAAAGGGAGCGTTTCTTGATATAAATAAGCACAATTTCATGGATGGAGAGTATTTCGTTGATTCTAGAAATCCATTAGTTAATACTGTTGTTAACCAAATAATGACTGTTGGAACACATGCACATCTGAAATATGATGTTAAAGTCTTGGAAGATAGATTAGACAACGTCATCTCTTTTGGTAAAGAAGCATTTGTCACAGCATATATGTTTTCAGGAAT
This sequence comes from Candidatus Pacearchaeota archaeon, assembly GCA_018303825.1. Taxonomy (GTDB): domain Archaea; phylum Nanobdellota; class Nanobdellia; order Pacearchaeales; family GW2011-AR1; genus JAGVXK01. Next base: position 1,490 of record JAGVXK010000014.1, on the reverse strand, counting down.
AGGATTCGGGCATATGGTGTTGAGGGAATTATTCTGGCCTAAAGATATGGAGCCCATAAATTCTGGAGTTGCAAGATTTGTTGCCGGAGTGGTACATGATGCAAGGCAGGGTATTCAAGGATGGTATGAGAGTCCTCAAAAATTTGACAAAACGAAGGAAGTTTCATTATATGTTGCAAGGAAGCTTGCTGCTGCAGGATGCGCAACTGGCAGAGGGTTATTGAGATTAGCAAGCCCGATGAATCCTGTTAGATATCCAGGGTATGCTGAAAAAATGCAGGAATCATTCCAAAGTTATGTTGAAAGAAGAAGATTAGTAAACAATATGAACCCACATCAGCCCGTCAGCTGGGGTGAGAGATTCTCTGCTATTGGAAGCGCTTTTGCAAAGTGCGGAAGAAAAGTAGGCCAGTATACTTATGCAGCAGGAAAGAGAGTTGCCCATGGAACTGAAGAGGTTGCAAACAAAACTGTTGAATCTATAAAGAGAAGATCGAGATATCTCTTTGAAAAATCAGTTTTGTATTATTACATTGGAGGCCAGAAATTATCACAGCTAGAATTTGACAACATGACAGTGAACAAGCTGCAGGATATAATCAGAGAGACTAACACTTCCGAGGCATATGTTCCATTAATGAGAACTGCTGGTAAGATGTCTGAAGTGATTGCAGAGGCTACTGGAATAAAAGCACCTGAAGTAGTTCTTGCATTCCATGGATTGAACCAAGATCCATACTGTTACAGATCGTCACTTGCATCAACAAAGCAAAAATTGCACATTAACCTGCATGACAGCAGACTCTCCGAGCTCGCAGTCCTTGCCCACCCACACCCTGAAATGTATGCAAATCCTGATGCTCCAAGAATTAATTTAGCTTACAGGCTTTTTGACAGTTTAATCCATCAGAAAGTGCATGAGCTATATGACCGTCCTGTAATTGAGAAGAGATTTTTCGAAAAGTTTTTTGGGATTGGAGCTGCAAAAGGAAAGAAAGATGTACTCGCTGAAATCCACACCCAGTCAGAAGGCGAGCAGGTAAGGAATCATGAACATTTATTCTTCGAATTGAAGGAGCAAGTAAGAGCAAAAGTCTTAGCCTATATGGAAAGCCAGGGCAAAACACCTGCAGACTATGTAGTTGCCCCTGAAAATAGAGAATATCCTGTTTTTGCGTATGTAGACCCTAGTACATTAAGGGACTACAGCTGCATGCCTAGAAGAATACTTGCTCAAATAGGAGCTAAGAATAGAGAGATTGTAGGAAGGCGTCCTGATGCAAAACTTATAGTATATGACCCGATGAAGAAAGGAACTGCCAGAAATGCCAAGGATACTGTAAAGATAACTTCTGTCGAGCCCGCCTCTTAATCTTTTAATTTTTAACCTTCAAACTATTAATCTTAATACCAAATAAAAATAAGTGCTCCCGCCGAACTCTAGGACTTTTTGTCCACTTTAGAGGGATTTTTCCTATACAACTTTTGTA
>JAGVXK010000013.1 GCA_018303825.1 Candidatus Pacearchaeota archaeon | reverse complement strand
CAATTGAATGGTATAAGAGAAATGTCACCTGGTGGCTTAAACTATTGAATCACAACGGGTTATAATTAATATTAATCATCGATAGAATATATATTTAATCGAAAAAAAATAGAAATTAGATGCATTTTAAATTAAATGAAATAATTAGCAGGAACATTTTTCACAACTAAGCGAAGTAGAGATTGGGTACACTATTAACATAAGGACTGAGCTCGAACAAATCACCAGTCTATCGTATTGTATATATTGTTGTTACTAATTCTAACAAAAAAATGAAGAAAGGCTTTTATACTCCCACAAAATCGATTCTCTATGAATAAGCATGCCAGAAGAGTTTTTGCGGAAATAAAAAAATTGCCTCGACCTCCGTTTAGTATAGATATTATTGTTGAGACTAGCCATGGAGCTGGTTTGGGCTATGGTGGAGAACCGGATACAATCGTGAAATATCGTATAACTGATCGCAACTTCAGGCATATTAGTGCTAATTTGTTATTTCTTAGTGATGTTGACAAACAAACGGTTGATAAGGGAATTGCCCTTGCTCAAGATATTGCTAGAGCTGTCGGAGAGAATTATCATCCTAGAGGATATGTTAAAAAATCTACTGAACAAAGAATAGAAATTCCTGTCTGGGCCCTAACTTTTCAGAGATATTCTACAGGATTTTATTTGAACCCTGAAAATGGATAGATAAAGGGAAAGTCGCACTCCATGCATGACATGCAAGTCCATTCCAATGTGGAGCATTCCTAAACCTTATGTTGAAGAAACCGCAGGAATAATTTCTAACTGTCTAACATTAAATCTAACCTTTTTCTTCTAAGGCTTGCTTGTATATGTTAAGGAAAATCCTTCCAACCTTATCTAATCCCCAGCCATTAACAACTGTTTTTCTTGCTTCAATGCCTATCTTTTTTAGATTTGCTTTGCTAGCTTTTTTTATTGTTTCTATAATTGTTTTTGGATTATTATCTTTAAGGAAGAAACCATTCTTTCCATCAACAATGAGTGATCTTAAGTCTCCGACTTTTGTAACAATTGGAATTACTCCAGAAGACATTGATTCTAATATTGAATAGGGGAGTCCTTCAAACTCGCTTGGAAGAACGGTGAATCTTGCTTTTTTATATTCTTTTTTACAGAATTCAGGTGGTTGAAAACCAAATAATTTAACATTTTTTCCTGCAATTTTTTTTATTACTTCTTCCATGTCTCCTCCACCTATTAGATGAAGTTCATAATCCGACAGAGATTTCATTGCTGTAACAAGTTTATCGAGAGCTTTCTGCTTAGAAAATCTCGCTGCAGTTGCAATTCTTTTGTTATCTTTATCATTTGAGAATTCCCAGAATTCTGTATCTACTAAATTCGGAATTATTACTTTCTTCTTTTTATCTCCAGCTAATTTGACATAAAAATCAACGGTTTCATCGCCTTGAGAGATTATTTTCCTGGCTCTTTTTGAATTAAATTTTCCTTTCATTTTGTAAAATTTTCCAAAACCATACGAATGAATTCCATGGCATGTCATTACAAATGGAACTCCCGAAAGTGATGCTGGAAGAGAAGTTGTTATCGGAGCTTGGGTATCTATCACATCAGGCTTTATTTCTTTTATTTTCTTCCAAGCTCCAAAAAGGAAAGCCAATTCAAAGAAAATTCTGTATAAATAATAGAATTTTCCTGAACCTTCAAACTTCTTATGTATCATTCCTATCTGATGAATGTAAAGTCCTTTTGGAAATTTCCTCGCGTTTTGATTTTCCTTGCCTTTTTCTGCCCTTGAACTGATAATATGAACTTCATTCCCTAAATTTACAAGGGCTTTGCCAAGATTGACAATGTGGGTTGTTCCCCCACCTATTGTCTGAGGAAATGTTGATTTAAATACATTTTCATACAAATTATCTATTATAACTACTTTTACTTGTATGTCAACATTCCACTTTCAACTTAATATTCCCAACCTCTATCACTTATCTGTATTATCCCGAAATTATTTAACTATCCACCAATCAGACTCGTAGAACCAGAGTTTTCTTTTTTGCTTTAATCTTCTTAGAAATTCCGTGACTGCTTCTACAACACCATAGTCCTGCATTGATTTTTCCATTGGAAGATAGGTATTGTAATCATGGCCTCCAAAAACTCCTCCTTTTTTCACAAGAGGATAATAAGTTTCAATGTCTTTCTTTACATATTCGTATTGATGATTCCCATCAATGTATACAAAATCAACTTCTTCTTTTATGTCCTTCCAGGCATCAGAGGAGAACTTTTTGACCCAGACAATTTTGTCGTTATATTTCTTCAATCTATTTCTTGCGGACTGCTCATATTTGTTCAATGATTTCTGTCCTCTTGCATTCATTTCAGTTTCTTTATAATCAGAGTAAGAAGAATAAGGGTCTATGAGATAAAGTTTCTTTATGTTCAGATTTTCAAACATTTCCAAGGAATTTTCTCCTGCAAGAATGCCAATTTCAATCCCTATCAGTTCTTTTTTTCCATAATTTTCTTTTAGAAATTGATTCATAGAGCGCAGTTTTATCTTTCTTAACTGCAAATTGCCTTTTTTTAATATTCTTTGCAGGAATTCGAAGATTAATTTTTTCATCCTAAAAGCGAGAAAGAACAATTTATATACTTTTAGTCTGTACAAAGAAAATGGCAGTATTAGTAAGTGTAATTATCCCGGCTTATAATGAAGAGGAAGATATTGGTAAATGTCTTTCCTCTCTGGAGAAACAGAGCTACAAAAATAAAGAGGTTATAGTTATTGATGATGGTTCGATTGATAAAACGAAGGAAATCATTTGGGGATTTAAGAAAGTAAAGCTGATTAAGGGAGAACATAGGGGGCCCGGATTTTCTAGAAATCTTGGAGCTAAAAAAGCCAGAGGGAAAATACTGATTTTTGTTGATGCTGATATGACTTTTGAGAAAAATTACATAAAAAACTTGATTGAACCTATAATTAAGGAAAAGATAATTGGAACAGAAGAAGGAAGGCAGATAGCTTCAAATCAGGAAAATATATGGAGCAAATGCTGGGGAACTCATTTTAAGGATTACAGCTATCAGGATAAGGGATATATTTTTAGGGCTATACAAAAAAAAGAATTCTTCAAGATGGGATGCTTTGACCCTAAATATGGATATGGAGATGATGCAACATTCTATTTCAAATATGGAATAATGTCAAGAAGAGTGAAGAATGCTGTATGCTATCATAAAAATCCTGAAACACTAAAAGAAGTTTTCAAGCAAAGCAGATGGATTGGTGCTTCGATACAAAACAAAGTTATCGAGATAAAGGGAATAAATTATCTTGTTCCTCTATTTGGAATTTTATTATCTCCAATTATGATTGTTGCTTTATCAATCAAGAAATGCCACAAAAATGGCAATTTTTCTCTTTTCCTGCCCATGCTTCTATTCATGACTTATAGATATTTTGGCACACTAAATGGATTATTTAGGAAGATATATTTTGGGATGAATGTGAGATAAGATGAGATGGAGATTATTTGAATTTTAGTCTCAACAATTCATCGCCTGCTTTTTCCACATCATTGACAGAGATATTCTGCATGCAGGGAATGTCTTCTGGGCATTCTGTCTTTTTCATGCTGTATGCACAAGGACCATTGTCGAACAGGATTTTGTGCTTTTTGCTGTCTGTCGGCCAGGCGCCGACTATTTTAGGATAAGAGGGACCCATTAGTTCAACAATTGGAACACCGACTTGATAGGCTACATGAACAATGCTTGTATCAGTTGCAATGAGAAATCTTGCCTTTTCCAACAATGCGCCAACTTCCCTAATTGTGAGCTTGCCACAAGTGTTGATGATACCTTTTTTATTTTTTGATTCTTTTATTATTTTTTCTGCTAAAATAGACTCACTTCCTGTTCCTGTGATGATAATCTTATATTCTTTCTTTGAAAAATAATCTGCTACTTCCGCATATCCTTCAAAACTCCAGAGATGAGGAGCGATTTTATTTCTTTCAAGAGCTTCAACGACAAATTTTCCTCCAGGATGAATAACAATAAACTTCCCCGTTTTGTTGCCTTTGCTTACATTATTGCTTTTTAGGAAAGAATTTACTTTGTCTTCTTCTCCTTTTGAATGATAAAAGATGGTTTTTTTCTTTTTGAATTTAAAACCCAAAGCTTCAAACATCTTAAATTCCATTTCAACCATGTGGGTTCCCCATTTGATAAACGGCCTTCTTGTAATGAACAATTTTGTCTTTAAGCTTAGGAAATCCCTGAAACTGTAGTAAAATAAAGATATTCTGTATGGGATGAAAAGGAATTGTTTTATTTTTACCGGACCCTGGTTGATGAACAGGGCTGCTTTGAAATGCTCTCCTCTTATGTCTCTTAGAGTTTCCACTCCTTGATATTCAATCATTTCAATTCCCGGAACGAAACCGAAAGTTTTTATTGTACTTTTATCTGCAAGAATTGCGACTTCAACTTTTGAATAAACTTTTTTGAAATAATTTAAAACTCCAAGAAGGCAAAAATCTCCGCCGACATTTCCTTTTTGCTCATTTATAAGAACTACGAGGATTTTATCTATTTCTTTATTCCTTATCATTTTAAATTTACTTGGGTCAAGAGCCAGCCATATTGCCCTGTCAACTAATCCTGAGAATTTTCTGGCAATTTCAATGCATTTTGTGTATTTTTTTCTTAAATTTGGTCCGAGTTTCATTTTATTTTGTTTTTTATTATTTGAAATTATTTACTTATACCTGTTTGGTTTTATTAAAGTTATTAATCTTGTGCTTTTTTTCATAATTAAATTTTATCATTTCGTATATTTAATGTTCAAGAGCTTTGTCGAATACTTCCTTGAATTCTTTGTTTCTTTTTTCCAGGGAGTACCTTCTCAGAAATTCTTTTCTTGCATTTTGTCCTGTTTTCTTTATTAAACCTGGATTGGCAAGAAGATACTCTAACTTTTCCTTTAACCTAGCTATCAATTCAGGGTCGTCAAGAGATTTTATTTCATCTGTAAATGTATCTGTTCTTATGTAAGAAGGGTATCCTAGATTTGTATATCCTTTTATTTTATCTGATCTTTGAACAATAAAACCATTGAAACCATTTTCAATGTAATCCTGAACTGCATAGGTATTAAGAGCAATTATCGGAACGCCTACAGACATTGCCTCAAGAAATGCAGTAACTGAATAATTATGCCCGGGCATGAATAATATATCTGCACTTTCATATAGTTTTATTATTTCTTCGAACGGAACGGTTTTATCTATTAAAGTTGCGTTTGGAATTTTTGAAATTTCTTCTTTTATTTCATCAGAAACCATACAGCGGACAACGAATTCAACGTCTTTCCTTTTTGACATTGATTGCATGGTTTTTATTACTTCTAACCCGCCTTTAATGTAAAAATCAAGGGGATTATTTATCGAACCCATAAATAAAATTCTTTTCTTTTTTTTATTATAGTCTTTTGGATAGGTTTTTGCTTTGCCTATTGGCTTCATCCCAGAATCAATCAGGACTATTTTATCTACTACTTCTTTGCAGAATTGTTTTTTCATAAATTCTATGGGGGTTTGATTTGTGTAAATTATTTTTTTGCAATAGGGTGAAAGAAGGACCTGCTCTATCTTGTCTCGGTATTTCAAGAAAAGAGGATAATTATTCCCCGCTAAGCTTGTTGGGTGGTCAAACATATATAATATCCAGGGTTTTTTTATGTCGTATATCACTGAACCTGAAAAGACGAGGTTTGCTTCCTGCATAATAGGAGTTTTCTTTGTCATCTCAAAGATTTTCGTTGTCTTGAATATTTTGAGAAAGAGATGATATAAGGGGCGAATTAATTTCCTTAAAGTTTTGGAACTTGTTGCCCTGTCTGTTATTTTATAAGCCATATTCGGACCTGTTCCAATGAAAGTATATCCCTCTGGCGGAAATTCTACTATTGTTTTATCCAAGCTATACAACTTTTCTATGGAAGGATAGAACTGTATTTTTTTTAAGTTATCTTTTGAAATCTTTAAATTATCCATTTATGGTAAGGATTAGTGGGCTTTTTAAATTTTAATATGCTGAAGACAAGGTATTTAAATGATGCCTCTTCTTGTCCATTATGAAAAACATCCCAAACGAGGAGTATAGAAAAATCTTGGAGTTAATGCCTATATGCTGTGTTGATGTTGTCCTATTTCATGATAATAAAATTCTCCTTGTCAAGAGAAAAAATGAGCCTGCAAAAGGAGAGTGGTGGGTTCCTGGAGGAAGAGTTTACAAAAATGAAAAATTGGAGGAAGCTGCAAAAAGAAAGATTTTCGAGGAAGTTGGGTTGAAAGTTAAAGTAAATAAAATGATAGGAATATATGAAACTATATTTGAAAAAAGCGCATTCGGCAAGATAGATGGGGGGACTCATACCATTAACATAGGTTTTCTTGTTGAAGCGGAAGATAAAAATCTTAAAATAAAACTGGACAAAACCAGTGCAGAGTATAAATGGATAGATAAAATAGATGAAAGCCTTCCAGAATATGTGAAAAGGGTTATTTTTGATTCTGGTGTGTTTAATTGATTTTAATTGATTTTGCTCTGATTTGAATGTATGATATTGCATTGTAATAATCTTTAAAAGTACTCTCGGTTTCCAGAAAAAAGGTGAAAAAGACAAAAAGAACATGTCGTTGGAGGGAAAAAGAGTCCTAATAACAGGAAGTTCAGGATTCATCGGAAGGAATCTTATAAAGAGATTGCAGAGCGAGAAGGCAGATGTTATCAACGTTGGGAGAAATGAAATTCCAGGTGTTTATATGATAAATAAGGATTTGACAAAGACTGATTTTTCTTTTCTTGATAAAATTGATTTTGATTATGTAGTCCATTTGGCAGGATTCAGCAGCCCCGCAAGAGCAAAAGACAAAAACGATACCATGTCTTTGAATGTAGATTCTACAATTAATTTTTTCAATAAATTAAATGAAAAAAATGTGGATAAAGTAGTGTTCATGTCTTCATGCGTCGTTTATAAAACTAGCAAAGATTTAATAAAAGAAAATGAAGCACTGCAGGATGAGCCGGACTTTTATGCAGAATCAAAAATGGCTGCAGAAAGAAAAGGTCTTGAATTGCAACAGAGCGGTTTTCCGTTGGTAATATTCAGGCTCGGGAATTGCTATGGTCCGGGACAGCAATGGAAAAAAGAGGATATGCCTACCATAGTGCCGCGATTAATAACTAATGCATTAATCAATTCAGAAAATGAAGTTTATGAAGGAGAGGCATTAAGAGATTATATTTATGTTGATGATGTTTGCGAGGGAATTGTCAGAGCTTTGCAGAGCAATTATTCGGGAGTTTTGAATCTTGGAACAGGAATTAGAACCAAAGTGCAGGAGTTGGCGCAAATCATAGCAGAACTAACTAATACAAAGTTAAAAGTAAGCAAAGACGCAAAGTATTACAACCTTTCTACAGATTCTATTGTCCTAGATACAAAAAGACTGGAAAAAGCACTTGGCTGGAAGCCAGAAACTGGATTAAGAGAGGGAATTGCAAAAACAATAGAATGTTACAAGGAGGTTGTAAAAAAAAATTAGAAAGGGAGAAGATGATTTCATTAATAAAATCCACATTTTACAAAGAAGAGGAGACAAAAGCAAAACTTTGCGACTTTATTAAGAATGCCAAGAAGTTAAGCATGGGAGAGAAGTGCAAAGAATTTGAGAAAGAATTCTCAAAATACCAGGGAAGAAAATATTCTGTTTTGTACAATAGTGGAAGTTCTGCGAACCTTGCATTGATTCAGGCATTGTTGAACATGAAAAAACTGCATAAGGGCGATAAGGTTGGATTTTCTGCAATCACATGGGCAACAAATGTTACGCCCTTAATTCAACTTGGATTAGAACCTATTCCAATAGATGTCTCTCTTGAACATCTGAATGTTTCATCTGATAATTTACTTAAAGTTCTTGAAAGAACTGAGATAAAGACCCTATTTTTGACAAATCTTCTCGGATTCTGCGGAGATGTTGATAAAATAAAGAATATATGCGATGAAAGAGGAATAATTTTATTGGAAGACAACTGTGAATCTCTTGGAAGCAGGCTTGGCGGGGTGAGATTGGGAAATTTCGGGCTTGCAAGCACTTTTTCATTTTTTGTAGGGCACCATATGTCAACAATAGAGGGAGGAATGGTCTGCACAGACAATGAAAATCTATATGATATATTAATGATGACAAGAGCTCATGGATGGAGCAGAGACCTTGAAAACCATAAAAAACAAAAGTTAAAAGAGGACAATAAAATAAGCAATTTTTATGACCAATATACTTTTTATACGCTGGGACAAAACTTAAGACCAACAGAAATAACTGGTTTTCTTGGATTGGAACAGTTGAAATACATTGATGAAATAATAAACCAGAGAAATGAGAATTTTAAAAAATTTCACAGCGCTGTTTCGAACAACATAGACTTCATTCCTATAAAAACAGGGCATATAGACTTTGTTTCCAATTTTGCCTATCCATTAGTTTTCATTAACAACTCTATTATGGAAGAATATAAAGCAAAGTTTGAAAATAAAATTGAAATAAGGCCGATAGTTGGGGGGGCAATTGTTGAACAGCCATTCTTTATAGATTATATGAATGAAAGAGGAAGATTCTATGACTGCCCAAATGCAAGCAGAGTTCATTCCCTTGGATTTTATTTTCCAAATAATCCTGAGCTTTCAAATGAAGAAATATCTGAGATGACTAAGTTATTAACTAGAGGACATATATCTTTAAATTCTATAACCTCTGACAAGAAAATTACGTTAAGCGATATAAATAATCAAAAGAGTGTTGTTAATAGCAGTCTAGGCAGCAGCCAGAGTCCTTCATTATGGAAGCCCGAGCCCAGTCAGAAAGTAAAAAAGGCATTCATTACTGGTGTCACTGGACAAGATGGTTCGTATCTCGCTGAATTTTTATTGAGCAAGGGCTATGAAGTTCATGGACTTGTCAGAAGAGCCAGTTCTTTCAACAGAGGAAGATTAAAAGATATCTATCACTCTCTGACAAGAAGACACAAGAGCTTCTTCCTTCATTACGGTGATATGACTGATTCCAGCAGTTTAAAAAGAATAATTTCTATGGTAAAGCCTGATGAAATATATAATCTTGCTGCGCAAAGCCATGTGCAGATTTCATTCGAAACTCCAGAATATACTGCAGATGCAGATGCTCTTGGAGTCTTGAAACTTCTTGAAATTGTCCGTTCTCTTGAACTAAAGGAGACAAAGGTTTATCAGGCTTCGACAAGCGAACTTTTTGGGCTTGTCCAGGAATCTCCCCAGAAAGAAACAACTCCTTTCTACCCGAGAAGTCCGTATGGGATTGCGAAGCTTTATGCTTATTGGATTGTGAAGAATTACAGAGAAGCATATAATATGTTTGCTTGCAATGGAATTTTGTTCAATCATGAAAGCCCGAGAAGAGGAGAGAATTTTGTAACAAAGAAAATTACACAAGGAGTAGCAGCAATAAAAATTGGCAAGGATGAAAAAATATATCTTGGGAATTTGGGGGCAAGAAGGGATTGGGGGTATGCGCCAGATTATGTAGAGTCAATGTGGCTTATGCTGCAGCAAGATAAGCCGGATGATTATGTAATTGCAACTGGAGAGACTCATTCTGTAAGAGAATTTGTAGAATCTGCTTTTGAGTATGTTGGAATAAAAATAAGATGGGGAGGAGAAGGAATAAATGAAAAAGGAATTGATATTAATACTGGGAGAGTTTTAGTAGAAATTGACCCTCTTTACTTCAGACCAACTGAAGTTGAGAAATTAGTCGGGGATTATTCAAAAGCCAAAAGAGTGCTTGGCTGGGAGCCAAAAATAAAATTCAAGGAACTTGTTAAATTAATGGTGGATGCTGATTTGAGAGAAACGGCTAGATAGCAAATAATTTTTAGTACGTGCTGGTGGTTAAAAAATTCAGAGAAAGTTTAAATACACTTGCTAAGCTGGTATAACATGGGAAAATATTTAACAAATGAACAGCTAAAGAATTATTGGTTGGTGGAACCACAGAAAGAATGTGGAGATATTCAAGAGCGGGCTGTTAGGGGTCTTACCAGACAAGAAAACAAGGGCTATGAATTTGCAGCAGAAGCGATAAAAAGAATTATCTCTCCTAAATACCCTGGATTGCGCGCCGTTCCTTTATATTGTTGTTTTGAAATACCAAAGAGAAGGTGGTTAATATCTAAATCTTGTGGAATAGTTCAGGGGGGTAATTGTTCTCCATTGGAGATTGATGAAGAAGAGGGAAATTTATCAATCCCACTAATAAGAAAATCAACCAAAGAACCAGTGCCAAGAGGATTCTACCATCCAGCAGATTTATTAAAATTCCTAACTACTTACCAACCGCAAGGTGAAACTGGAAAACTAATAGTTCAATGTCTTAGAAGTCATATTTTGACATTGGGAGATCAAGGTTTTGGTGGTGGAATTCCTTTCGAAAAGTTCGTTTTTTATGAAGATAATCCTGTATTGAAAGTTGCTTGCAAAGAAGTCGCTGATGAGATAAATGTTTATTCATGGAAGAATTATAATATGTTAGTTCCTTGTATGGTGGGGGACTCTAAATCGCATCATGCTTTAAAGAAGGTAGAAAATAAAAAATGACAAATCCAAAAGTAGCGATTGTGACTACGACTTTTTATGGAAATAATCCTGAAGGGATTCTTAGAAAAAGATTAGCGACGGATTTTCTTACAGGAGCAGTAGAAAAAGGCTATGAGGTATTCTTAGTAGACGGCGGGACAGATAATGGCGCTTTTCTTGCAAGTATGAACACGATGGGCGTGCATTGTTACGGGGAGACACAACATGGACTTAGTGGCTCAAGGCGCGAAGCATTAGGACATGCCCAAGAATACGCAGATAGATATGGAATTGATTATATTATATGGACAGAACCTGAAAAAGTAGATATGATAAGGCATATACCTCGTCTTGTTGAGGGAATTGAAGCTAATCATGCGCATATCGCTGTTCCTTTCAGAAAGAATATGAGGCAATATCCTGGAGCACAGCGAAATAGTGAACAATTTGGAAACCAAAGACATACAGACTTGGGCTACATGGACATGCGTGGCAAGCCGATAGACACGTTTGCAGGACCAAAGCTTTGGGTTAGAGGTGTGACGCCATTCTTTTTTGTTTTTGGAGATGACAAAATCTCGAGAGCTTTTGGTGAGATGAGATTGCAGGAAAAACAAGCTAAATTAAAACATCAGGTAGAAGGAGATACCAGACAATTTATTTATGATGAAGCAGCAGCTGATTTCAAACGCTGGGACCACATGATACAAATGCCTGTTTGCTTAATTAATTTAATGGGCGGCAGGATAATATCAGTTCCTATTGATTATAACCACCCAATAGAACAAGCGGAAATTGAACAAGCTAATCAAGCAGTTTGGAATCCAAAACGAATGGGGCAGCTTAGTGCATTAGATGAACAGTTTCATTTCGTTAAATGGGCGTATGAAAAAGGAGTATTTAGGGAAGGCGATATTGGAAAGAGCTTGGCAGGACTATTAGATTAGTTTCGTTTTATCACTTCAATTTATTTAATAACTTCCAGTTCTATAATTAAGTCTACGGCTGGAAAGATATAGGCAAGATGCTTTTCATAGAAAACTGGATTGATTTTTGCGAGGGGGCGCATGAAAAATCTGAAGTGAGAGAAAGTTATTTCCTGTCTGAGAATCCTGAATCTTGATTGCATATTCACGTTTTTGAAAGTATCAGTGTTAAATCCTCGCTTGTGTTGCAAGTCTCCCCAGACATTATTGCTCGAAAAATGAGGTGTTCTTATATGGATTCTTGCTCCTTTTTCAGAGATTCTATGAATTTCTTTTATTATTTCGAATGGATTTTCCAAATGCTCTAAGATATTTCTCATTATTATTTCATTGAATTGATTGTCTTTGAATGGATAAGGAAGCTTGTTTAAGTCATAGACTGAATCTATTCCCTGAATTTTCTCAAAGTCTATATTAAGATATCCTGGCCTGATGTCTGTATTAATTAAATTCTTCATGTTTTTGGGAAAAGAAAAGGGTTAATAAAGGTTTATGCGAAAGGAGAATAACCAAAGAAAGTGTATTGCTTCATCTTATTCTTTACTGTCTTTATAATTGTAAGATCATTTTCATCAAAACATTTAGTGGCAAAAATTAGTACTATATATAAAATTCCAAATAAAATGCTTAGATAAATCATTGAGAAGAAAGTTATTTTGATTAGATTGTGCGCTATTACTAATAGGATTGTTGGGATAATTGCAACAATCAAGATACGAAGCATTTTTCTTCTAAATGGTATGAATGATATGTAATGTTTTGTTTCTGCTGCTAGAAGAATTCCGAGAAGTATAAAACTACAGGTAGTCGCTATTGCTGCACCGTTAATGCCGTAAATCTGGATAAGAATAAAATCAAAAATTATGTTGAAGATTCCAACTATTAAAGTGTTCATTAACAAGAGCTTTGACCTCCCAAGCATATTAAGAAGATTATTTGAAACTACAAACATTGAGGAGAAGAATGTTCCAACAGCGAGAATTCTTAATGCATTTGTTGCTGCTATAAGATATTGTGAGCCGAACAAGATCTTGATTAATGCTCCTGGGAAAAGCATTACCAAGATAAATAATGGCAGGTTGATGATAAATATCCATTTTCCTACTTGCTTGCTTATCTCTCTTATGGCTGTTGTTCTCTTCCTTGCATGTTCCTTATTTATTAATGGGAAAAATAGTTGCATGAATAGTTCAGGAGCGAATGCCAGCAAGGTTGCTAGAGAAAGGGCCACATTATAAATTCCCACAGAGCTAGCATCAAGGAAATATCCGATAAAGAAGGAATCTGTCCAGTATAGAACGCTGGCCATTATCCCGTAGAACATTATTGGCCAGGAATAAGAAAATATTTCATTTCTTAAAAATATTTTATCAAAATCCTTTTCTTTTGTCTTCTTTGGAAGAGAAACTGAAAATTTCAAGACAAAATATCCTATCAACAGAACAGCTATACTTGTGAAGAACTGGGAAAACATTACCGCCCCGTTCTTAAATCCTGCAAATATCAATATTAATAAGAAAAGAACCTTTACTACATTTTGAAAGATATTAAAAATGAAAGAATACCATGAGACTTTTTCAAATGCCCTTATGGTGCTTAAAAGAATATTTCCAAGGATTCCTATTGGAATAAGAATGCTGAAAACTTGAAGATACAAAATAAGTCCGGGGTTGTGAAAGATGTTTATTGATATGAAATCAGAAAGGAAGAATAAGAAAATTGCGGCAAGAAATCCGATTATCGAAGTGATAATAACAGTATAAGATAATAAATATCTTATCTTTCCATGTTCATTCTTCCCTCTGAACATTGAAATATATCTTAGAACTCCTTCTGTTAAACCAAGGGTGGCGAAAGTGCCTAGCCAACCTATTACCATTAAGGCAAGAAGATATAATCCATATTCTTCAGGACCATAATACCTTGCTATTATGATTCTAAATACATATGCCAGGATTTTCGACAAGGCAATTCCTATGAAAACGATTAAAGAAGATTTGAATATCGTTTGCAACGAACTATTAACGACCTTATATCCTTTTTTCATAAAATACCTTATTAAAGATGCTATTTAATCCTTATTAATATAATGCAGTTAATCTTTAACATATTTTAATTTGATGACTACCAGCAATTTAAATTATAATGAAGTATAGTGAAAGACATAAGTCTTTCCCTATCTAGTCAACGACAAATTGGAGAAATTTTAAAGTCATTGACTATAATAAGAAACTTATTAGATGATATTTGAATGCAAGGTTCTATTTTTATTATGAACTATAATACACAAATCTTATTAAAGTAGAGGTATAAAAATAAAATATGGTGTTGGTTAAAATACTTGGTGGGATAGATTTGCTGTCTGCGATAGTTTTCCTGCTTTTAATATTTGGAATGACGCCTTTTTTACAACTTATCTTGTTTTGTGCTGGAATTCTTTTTTTAAAAGGATTGATGATATTTACAGGAGAGATACCTTTAAGCATCATAGATATATTTTCTTCAGTTATACTTATCTTATCAATATTTTTTGTCTTGCAACCATTGTTTCTTTGGATACCTGCTTTTCTTTTAATGGCGAAGGGAATTGTCAGCTTTATGTAAAAAAGAAAAAGGTTTATAAATGCCAAAGATTACTACTTTCTATTCGCAAAAAGAGTGAAGATGAATAAAAAAGGGAAGTTATTTTTAAAAACGCTTTTAGCAGTCTCAGTGATTTTAGCTGTTGTTTTTTTGTCTATTGTCATGGCAACTCATGTTGTCACCTCCCCAAACATCGGCACCTTTACTGTTCTTGTTTCCAATTTTTATAATATTTCCGTTAATAATACAGATGTAACCGCGTCAAATATAACACAAGTCAATATTACTTTGCCTCCGACTTTTATGTTCCTGAACTGGACAAATCAGACTGATGTGGCGGCGGCAAGTGTGTTTACAAACCTTAGCCAAATTACCAAGTTAAGCTGGGAGAATGTTACGGGAGGTCTTATTGCTAACCTCACCAGGAATTACTTCAGCTTTAATGCGACTGCATCAACTATAGGGACATATAATATTACTGTTACAACTGTGAACACCACAAATGATGTTAGCTATACAAATATTTCTGTCACAATAAATGACCCTACGAGCCCAGTTGTCAAATTGATTGCGCCTGCGAATTCTACAAACACAACTGTTGGAACACTGATGTTTAATGCCTCTTTCACAGACAATTATGCCTTACTAAACTCCTCTTTGTTTCTTTATAACTCTACATTTGATACTGTCAACATTAGCAATGTGACAGCAATAGGAACAACAAATGATACAAACCTGACTTTTGCATTTCCTTACGAAGGAAGGTTCTACTGGAATTTCAGGGCAGAGGATAGCTCTGGTAACCTGGCTTTCAACAATACCAATAGGACTATACTTTATGATGCAACAAGACCTCTTCTTACTTATAATACTAATACTGAAGGCAATGTTACCAATATATCAAGAGCAAATATAGTTGTTAATGTTACTGCAACAGAGACAAATTTGCAGAGCACAAACATAACTCTATTTAATACTACAGATGTTGTCAACTCAAGTTTAGCTTTTTCATCTCCTAGCTTTATCAACTTTACTAATGTAAGAGATGGAAATTATACGTTTAATGCAACAGTGCTTGATTATGCTGGAAATACAGGTAATGCCAGCACAAGAATTGTTATTGTTGATACTGTTTTGCCCATAATTAATTTCACCATAACAACAGAAATAAATAATTCATTCTTATCAAAGAATAATATTGTCGTTAATATAACTGCAACAGATATTAATTTAAAGAACATAACTATCTATGTGTATAATTCCAGTTGGACAAATGTAACTATTTGGACGAGCTCTCCAGCCTTTGTGAATGTAACTGGGTTATCAGACGGCAATTATAGCTTTAATTCTACTGCTTATGATTATGCAGGGAATAGCAATACAACAGAGAAGAGAACAATAATGCTTGATACTATTGTTTCTTTAATTGCTTATGGTAATGGTGTTGAGGGAAATGTCACTAATATATCTAGAACAAACATAGTTGTTAATGTGACGGCTACGGATATCAATTTAAGGAATATAACAATCAATTTATATAACATAACTGGCGTTGTTGTTAATACAAGTACAACGACTTCATCTCCTAATTATATTAACTTTACCAATTTAAGAGACGGCAATTATACTTTTAATGCAACTTCCCATGATTTGGCAGATAACAGCAATTTCACAGAGACAAGAATAGTTATAGTTGACACAATAAAGCCTATAATTAACTTTACAATACAAACTGTGTCTTCTGATGCTGTTGTAAATGGGTCATTTTTCATAAATGTAACTGCAACTGATGTGAATCTTAGGAATGTAAATATAAGTGTTTATAATTCGAGCTGGTCAAATAGCTCAATGACGCTTGCCGGAAGTGCAGTTGGAGATATTGCGTTCATTAATTATACTGGATTGGCAGACGGTCTTTATTACTTTAATGCGACTGCATTTGATTATGCTGGGAATAGCAACAGCACAACAACTAATAGCTCGACAGGTACAAGAAATGTAACTTTTGAGACATTGTATCCTCAAATATCCTTCAGCGCAGATACTTTGGCTACTGGCATAAATAAGTCACAGACATTTATATATGTGAATGTAACTGTTGTCGAGGCCAATGAGAAGAACATAACATTTGAATTGTATAATGCAACCGGCTTGGTAAATTCAACCGTATTCACAACTGCGCAAAGAATTATAAATTGGACCGGACTGCCTAATCAGAATTATACATACAATGTAAGTATATGGGATAAGGGTTCAAAGCAAAATTCTACAGGCAGCCGAACAATAACTCTTGATACTGCGGCACCAAGCACAGATCTTGCAAAAGCAAGTTCTACTGCGAATAGTATAACTGTTACTCTTTCTGGAAGTGATGAGAGAAGCGGAGTCAGCGGAGCTTGTGTCCTTACAAGTTCATCTGGAACAGTCTCTAGCTTGACCATATCTGGCTTGAATTGCGGTAATTCTTATACTATTACTGGAAATTGCACAGACTATGCTGGAAACTCTGGAACTTCTGTACAATCATTATCAACTGATGGTTGCGGTAGCGGGGCCGGAACAGGTAGTGGAAGTAGAGGCTCAATAGTGTCAAAATGGGTGAAAGAAATAAAATTGAATGGCTCTGAGCTGAATCTGGGACAGGCTTTGAAGGAATTGAAGACAAACTATAGAATTACATTCAATGTCAGCGGACTTGGACACTATCTTGGTATAACCAATATTACAAACACAAGCGTAACGGTAGAAGTGGCAAGCACTCCTCAAACAGCTACTCTTTCAGTAGGAGAGACCAAAAAGTTTGAGATTACAGGAGACAACAACTATGATATTTCCGTGACATTAGTTTCAATTTCTAATGGACAGGCAAATATTACTATGAAGTCTATAAGCGAGCCTGTCGTCACAACAACACCCCAAGCAACTGGGAATGAAACAGCTCCTCCCGCGGCAGAGGGCACTTCTGGAAGAACATTATGGATAATAATAGTAGTTGTGGTTGTCGTTTTGATTGTTATATTTGCCATTTACTTGTTCAAGAGAAAGAAGTATTGACACTTTTGTTTTGTTATTAAATTCGTGTAATCCTAGGTAGGTTTTGTTAAGCCAACTGGTGATAAATATTAAGATTACGACGATAAAATTAGCTATACCTTTTAATTTAACAGAACCCATATTCCTATGCAAAGTAATTATCAAGGTATCTATCTATAAATGATTGAGTTGTATGAAATATATTTCTTTATTCTTGTCATCATAACAGCATTTGTGAGATAATTGGATGTTAATTGGTAAGATAATGACTCTTTGGGCTATAAATGTTGCTTTGGTTAAATCTTAAAGTCTATTCTTATCCTGTCTATTGAAAGAACGGGCTTAAGCCTTTCTCTCCTGCCTGTTTTCTCTGAAATAAATTCTATAAAACCAAACTTTTGCAGCACTTTTATGTCATCGTTTACTGATTTAAAATCTCTCCCAGAAATCTTTGCCAAGGCATAGATTGAGATAGGTTTTTTTGTCTTTATTATATGGAGGAGTCTTGCTTTTTCATTGCTGAGAAGTTTTCTAAGAGTTTCTAATCCTTGAAAGTCATATTCTTTGTGCTCTCCAGAGAGTTTTTTGAAAAAAGCCTGGAATGCCCCGCCCTCATCTGATATGGTTATTTCCCTTGTCTTTGTTTTTGCTGCCATTTTAGTTATTTCTTTGTTTTTATTTTGTTTATCTAAATATGTGTTTATCGACGATAGGGATATGTGTTAAACCCTTACCTATATATATAACATATATTTAGTATATATATGTTTCTATTTCATATATACTGTATAAAAGACCATATATATGCAAAAAAAGAAAATTTAAGGAAAAAATTGCTTTAAAATAAAGTGTTGTTACTTTAAGTAATACCAAAAGCTTTATAAAGGAATGCAGAGAAATAGAAGACACTACTTGCATTAAACGAAAATTTGACAGCAAGGTTTTTAAAGCATTATTGGCTAAAGTCTTTACCCTTTAAGCTTAAAGTGAGTACCATAGGCATCTACTAATTTGGTGCTAATGGTCAGCTTAGCGGGTCGCTATTAACATGCGGCCTTCTCAAAAAGAGGCTCTGCGGAGCTGCTACAAGGGATTGAGCTGAAAGGAGGTTAAAAAAAATGATTAATTATAAAAAGATTGCAGCTGTTTTGGCAGGCGTAACAATGCTTGGCTCAACAGTGGCTTTGGCTGCTGCAGCAAATTATCCGGCACCTTTCGTATCGGGAGGAAGCGCGGACGTCGCTATCGTATATGGTAGCACTGCTGCTAATACAGACTTAGTCGCCGTTGCAGACATAAATGCACAGTTACAGCAAAAGCTTGCTGAACAGACAGCTACAACGAGTTCGAGTACAAGCGTATCGATAACAGGTGAGGCTGCTCCATTATTTACAAGCTCTACAAAGATTTATGTAAATGATACCTTAAATCAGGTAAAGAGCGCTTTAACAAAGACAGAGCTGCCAACCGTCCTTAAGGATGGAAGTTTCTCTGGAAATGTTGATGCCTCTTACACGCAGACAATTACTTTGGGTGCAAACCCACAGGTAACTTATGCAAAGCAACCAACCAGCTCAAATGATCCAGTATTTGGATTAACTTTGAGTACTAGTACAAACACGTACATCTATAACGCTTCGGTTACTTTCAACAAAGCGGTCAATTTGACACATGCTGATTCGAAGGGCCAGGATTTGACACTATTCGGACAGAAGTATACAATTGCCTCTTCAACAAGCGTAACAGATTTAGTCTTGCTTAAACAAGCACAAAAAGTTGACTTGTCAAGCGATTCTCCAAGTACAAAAGTTACTATAGGAGGAAAGGAATATACTGTTGAATTAGTCTCTGCATCTGACACTGCTGCCACTATAAAAGTTACAGACAGTACAGGTTCAAGCGATTCTAAGGAAGTAAGTGAAAATGCGTCTAAGAAAGTCCAGGGTTTGACAGTCGCAATTCTAACTGCTGATGAAACAAACTTGAAATTATCTGCAACTATCCTAGCAGGTGCTGAAAAAGTCACCTTAGTTAGCGGAAGTTCGGTAACAACTGGAGATGATGCTACAACTGTAGATGGAACGAAGGCATACTTTACAAAAACAACTGACCTTGGTGACTTAACCAAGATAACAGTCTCAGTCGCTGCCCCTAATTCGGATAGCGATGCGATTTTGGAAGGTGGTGCACGTGTTGACCCTGTTTTCGGAACATTCAAGATAGACTTTAGCGCTCTAACTGTGCCTTCAAACAGCACGGCAAGAGAAAATATTGCTATCAAGAATGATGCTGACGATAAACTAACTGTTACTTTGACCAATAATCGTGGTCAAGCAAAGACAGTGCAATGGGCAAAGAACTATACTGGAACTGATTTTCCACAGCTTATGGTGGATAACGATGGTAGAAACCTAAGCGTCAGGGAAATGGAGAGAGTTCATCCAAATGATTATGCTGTTCTTGGAAACGAGGCAGATGGTTATTTGATGAAAGTATATGAAGTCAAGAACGCATCCTCTGGATACAGCTCTGACAAAGTCAGACTACAAGATGTATTTTCAGGCGACATATATGAGGCTACATTAACAGGAGAAGGAGCAGGTACAGTTACTGTTGGAGGTAAGGTCTTTACAATTGCATATTGGGGAGCATCAGACTCTGCCAGTGACGCGATGAATTTGACTATAAACTATCCCGATAGCGCAAGTAGTACCGCAGCCATGGTTCTTTATCCAACTATACAAACATCTAAGGGTGCAAAGGTAGCATTTTATGAGCCTTTGAACATATCTCTTAGTTCTTGGGATAACTCAAGTAATAATGGAGATGTATTTAGTGGAACCCAAGGTAACGATGTTACAACAATAAGATTACCTGATGGAGATGGGTATACAGATGTTGCAGTATTGTTAAGTAGTGATACTGCTGCCGCAAATGGTGCAGGAAACTTCAGCATTGGCGGAACAAATGTTAGCGCAGACCCTGAAAGTTTAGCTAAGTCAGTTACTGTTGGAAGGTTAACATATAACTTTACGTGGGGTGGAGAGAACTTAACTTCTCTTTATCTTGTAAGTCCTGACGGAGGAAATATTGCAGGTCCTGCATTAATTGTCTTCGAGGAAAAGGACGACAACACAAACTACGAGGCTGTTATCACAACTGTTGAGGCCGGTGGAAACAGTGATGATGGCATTGGAGTAAATGACGTTGTCAGAACTTGGGGTGGAGATGCAGTATGGGACAGAATCAGTCTTGCAAGCAACAGCAAACTTACAAAGGAAGCTGACTTGTGGGGATCCATCGTAACAGAGGATTCAACTGATTCAGACCAGAAGCAAGCAACAATAAGCTATCCAGATGAGCAGGTCGCTGCATTAATATATGCGGCTGCAAATGCTGCTGAGATAGAAGCTGCCACAAGTGGCGGTTCAACAGGAGTTAAAGCTCTTGGAAGTGTTGCCGTAGCCGACTCTGAAGTTAGTGCTGTATCTGCTAAGAACTTAATAGTTGTTGGAGGAAACTGTGTAAACAGTGTTGCTGCTGCCTTGTTAGGAACAAGTTCCACTTCATGTGGGGCTGATTTCGAGACAAAGACAGGAGTAACAGGCGGGTCATTCTTGATCCAGTCTTTCACATCTCCTTATGCAAGCACGAAGATTGCAACATTAGTTGCAGGAAGATATGCTGCAGACACAACTAAAGCTGCTAAGTACTTGACTACACAAGCTGTTGACACAACAGCCGGTAAGAAGTACAAAGGCACGAGTGAAACAGTTGCTACAGTCGAAACAGTAACCGCTTAAATCGGTTGATTTTATTTTTTATTTTTCTTTTTTTTTATTTTTTCTCGCCTGGCGGAAGCCCTATTCGGAGTGATTAATCCCTCGTTAACCTTTAGATTTTGATAATTACTATAGAAAGGTTTAAATAGTATAATTATATTGTTTATACATGATAGAAATAAAAACAAAACTTAGAAGATGGGGAAATTCTTTTGGAGTTGTTGTACCTATGGGTGCAGTTGAAAAGGAAAGAATGAATGAGGGAGATGAAATAAAGATAACCATTGGACATAATAAATCGAACATACTCAGAGAAACGTTTGGAATTCACAAATTTAAAAAACCAATCTCTCAGCTAATGGAAGAGATTGACAAAGAACTATACGATGTCTAAATATGTGTTCGATACCTATGCAATTTTTGAGATAATTAATGGTAATTTAGACTATGAAGAATATATTGATTCTGAAATAGTTATAAATGACTTTATTTTTGCCGAATTGTGTTATGGATTATTCAAAGAAAAGGAGAAAGACCTAAAAGTAATACTACAAAAATACTCAAGACGTATATTTAAAATTGAGCCTGAGTGGATTGAAGAGGCTATGCAGTTTAGACTTGGTTGGAAGGACAGAAAAGTCTCTGTTCCAGACTGTATTTCATATTTTATGGCCAAAAAAATGGGGATAAAATTTCTTACTGGGGATAAAGAGTTTGAAAATTTGGCTGAAGTTGAATTTGTAAAATAAGCCTTGAATAAAAAGAGTAATTTATTTTGATAGAAAGGAAGATTTTGACACTTAATCATTATGATGATTATGTGATAATTGAATTATATATGCTCTGTCCGGAGTTCCAGAAAATAAAACCGAAAAATAGTTAATCTCAAACAATCTGAGTAGGATTGTGTTACAAAAAATTATCCTACCCAGATATAA
>JAGVXK010000012.1 GCA_018303825.1 Candidatus Pacearchaeota archaeon | reverse complement strand
ATAGGATAATTAAAACCTCTTTCATCTGCTATTACAACATTATGAATTATCTTGCTTTTAGTTCTTGAAGAAGCATGATAAGGAGATTGTAAACTAAAAGCTTTCCTTAACACTCTTGGATACCCTCTTAAACCATCTGTTGTAACAATCTCAACCTGTTCTCCTGTCTTAAATTTTGCTCTCTTCATAACTTTAATTAAATTCTCATTAGTTCTACTTCTCATATATTCGCCTGTCACCATAAACTTAGTTTCTACATCAAAAGTATCAACAAACCAATTTTGTTCTTTACCTTTTTGATATTTGCTTTTTCTTCTATAATATTCCATTTCATCGCTTTGCATTTCTTTTCCACATTTTATTGGAATATTATCAATTAAGTTACTGACCATTGTAGCATATTTTACAATCCATCTGTAAACTGACATGTGACTTGAATTATGAGAATAAAAAGCTTGAAAATGTTCCTGCACTTTTCTTAAAGAAACTCCTTTATAATACAAATCAATTCCAGCAGTAATTTTGTTCTCGTTATTTCTCATTCGATAAAAGCCCTCATCTATAACAAACCTGAAGTTACATTCCTTACAGCGATATCTTTGTATCTTTCCTCTGTTCTGCGTTTTTCTTTTGCCATCTTTTTTAGTTTGGTTAGAATTACATTTAAGACAGATTACATTTTTATACTTCTGCTGAATTATATCTTTGGATTTCATTTTGGTTGGTAGCCGATTTGGAATCTAGAGGGTTTTATGCCCTCTTTATATTTACTTAACTAATTACTAATTATATAAGTAAGTTAAACGATATAAATGTTTCTTTAGTTAATTAGCAACTATATAGTTAATACTCTAAAAAGTAAGTTTTATAAAGAATAAACCTCTATATTTAGATATGGCAGAAATAAAAATAGAAGTTAAAGGGTATAAATGTGAAAGATGTAACCATGAGTGGATACCAAGAAAAAAAGAATATCCTATTTTATGTCCAAATTGTAAATCTGCTTATTGGGACAAACCAGCCAGAAAGAAGAAATAATTTTTTTGAGTTCAATAACTCCCGCTTACGTTACAATGTACCTCAAAAGAGTTGTCAGAAGTAGTAAAGAAAAAGTAAATTTATTTCAAAACATTTATCAACTGGGCTTCAGAAAGAAGCTTTTCTTCCCCAGAATTCATATCCTTCAACTTGTATTTTCCCTGCTTTACTTCATCATTTCCAAGAAGAATTACATATTGAATTCCGTAGGAATTTGCATATTCCATCGACTTCCCAACTTTTTCATTTGTTTTTACGCAGGAAATTTTCTCTTTCCTTAATTTTCTTACCAATTTAACTGCTTCATTATCTTCTTCTATTGAAATTACCATAACTTCAGGAATATTTTCTATTTTAACCTTTGCAAATTCGCATATTCTTTCTAATCCAAAAGACAAGCCAAAAGCCGGAACTTCCTTTCCTACATACTTCCCAACAACTTTGTCATATCTCCCTCCTCCAGCCAAGCTTCCCTTTGTTCCCTCCCTGACAATCTCAATAATATTTCCAGTATAATAACCAAAGCCACGAACCATATAAGGATTAAATCTTAATTTCAAACTATATTTCTTGCACAAGTCAAACAAATCCTCCAATTCATTAGCTCCATCAAATTTATTCTCTATGAAGAACTCAATAGGTTTTTCCATTAATTTAAAGAGAGTAAGAACTTGGTTTCCATCTGCATACTTTTTAAGATTCGCCTTCACATTATCCTCTCCTATCTTTTCCAGCTTATCAATTTCCTTCATTATATTCTTCTTGTCATTAATCTGCACAGACTCGATAATAGCATTCAATAATTTCCTGTTGTTTACAGTTATTTCCGCTTCTATCTTTAATTCTTTTAGTATATCGAAGAACATTGCCAAAATCTCCGCCTCGCCTTCAATACTCGAATCTCCTACAATATCTGCATCGCACTGCACAAACTGCCTGAATCTCCCAAGTCCAATTGGTTCATCCCTGAAGTTCTCCCCTATCTGATACCTTCTAAAGGGCAATTTCAAGTTGGGATTTTGCTTTAGAATTCTTGCCAATTGGAACGTAAACTCATACCTTAAACCAAGGTTTCTTCCTCCTCTGTCCTTCAATCTAAATCTGTCTGATACTGCCCCATCCTCTTCATCAAGGTTATCTCCTTTCATTAATTCATCAAATTCAACTATTGGTGTTTCTATTGGAGAAAAGCCATACAATTTAAAATATTTTTCAACTACCTTTCTCACAGCGTCCCTTTTCAAGCTTTCCGGCGGAAGAAAGTCCTGGAACCCTTTTACATTTTCCACTTCAATATTCATCTTGTGCCTCCATTGACAATCATAGATAAACTAGAAATAAAGGATATAAAAGGTTTATTGATAGCAAAAGATTCAGAGTAACAACTAAGAAAAGGTTCAATGCCGGAAACTCCATTTACTAGTCATATTATTTTGGAAACTACTAGATTTATATATCTTTTTATTTTTGCTTGCTAGGTCAACAGGTGATAAATATGGGAATTACGAAGATAAAATACCAAAGTTCGTCCAAAATATTATCACAAAATATCGATGATGAAATTAGCTATTACTTTTTAATTTAACAGAACCTTATTTTTTCTTCTTGTAATACGTTGCATAAGCCTCAACATAAAACTTCTCAAATCTTTTTGGAAAAATTTTAGTCAGAAGGCCTGAAGGCTTAATAACTTTCCACCTATCGACAACTACATAATCTGCACCTATTTTGTTTCCTTCATTAATTGCAACAATAAATGATTCATAAACAGGTTTATCATATTTTGAAGATGGAAACTGAGCCTTCTTGAAATCCTGTGTCTTCACAATTTTCTTGTCCACAACAACAAGCTGTTCAAGTCTTATCATAGTGGTGGAAACAGGGACTGGCTTTCCAGTATCTGCATTTAATACTGCCTCCCTCAAAAATACAGTGTTATAGCCAACGCCCTTTATTGCTAATTTTATCATCTCTTACCTCCGGTAAAACCTTGCTTTCTTAAGATTTCATAAATCTTATTTGTCATCTTTCCTCTAAGCAGATAAAAAGGCTATGTTATTAAATATTATTGAGGACAAGCCCATATATTTATCTGCCTTTTGGATGTAAAAAACAGAACGCGCTTCTGTTAAATTAAAAGATGATAAACCTCGAAATATCTACGATAAACAAGTTGAATTAAAAAAATATTCTTATAAATGCCTGTTTTGGTGTTTCTTATACCAGTAAATACTTTAATCCTGCCTTGCTTTATCCTTGCAGCAAACTATGGTGGTGTTATGAAGAATAAACATTATAAAATAAAGACACTAGATATTAACAATTCCTATTTTATCGACGATAATAGATTAACTGACTGGGATGGTTTTTCCGTGCCTGACTTTGACTGATTTTATGAGCTTTCTTTGCTTTATTTTCATCGCAATTCCTCTTTTAAGAATAAATCCAACTACTATCGAGATTATCACGGCTACAACAGCAACCCAAGAGGCTATTTTCAATCCTTTCTCTATTTTTTCTTTGGTAAATATGGGATTTCTTTGTGTTTCTCCTGTTTCTGGAGTTCCATCTCCGGCGCCTGAATCAACTGGTTGCTGGGAAGTTGCATTTGTCTTATTTTTAGCTGTTGTAATTGAACCGCCTCCTCCGCCTCCTCCGCTGCTGGAAGAACTGCTTCCCCCAGAAGAGGCTGTTGTCTTATAAGTGGAGAACTCGCAATATGGAACATTCCAGATGCAATTAGTAACATTGATAGGAGCTCCGCCGGCCGCAGCAGTTCTGTCGATGCAATTTGCACCACTACCATCGCAGTGATATAACTTATCGCAGACTCCTCCGCTTGGCACTGGCACCTTTATTCTGCAAACTTCAGGATGAAGGTTATTAATTATTTTGTCCCTTGTTTCAGAGGTTAATCCAATCAAGGCGCTTGTTGATATGATATCTCCGCTGGTTTCTATTGTTCTTACTTTGTCATTCAATCCTGTTTTGGTCAAACTGGCATTAATAAATTCTATATAGGTTGAGCCATCGCTCTTTTCAAGTCTTATGTTTACCCTCCTTCCTGTCGTGTAATTTGTTTTCAGTCCAGCATTTGGTCCGCACACCTCTCCCTGAATATGCTCATATACCCCATCTCTGTTAATATCATACTTGACTTTCCAGTCGCTTGGCGCTTTTATTCTTGTTACAAAGTTGCAGAATCCGCAGCTCGTAGTTGTGCTGGCTGTCTTCAGGGCTGTGCATCTGCTAATTGCGCACTTTCCTGATGAGTCACAAACTTTAATCTTGTAATAATATGTACTTCCTGCTGCAAGAGGCCATCCTAATGAGTCATTGCCTGAATAAACAAGAGCAGTATGCCATGATTTATAATCCCTGACATTTGTGCTCAGCAATCCAATATCAAATATATCATTTGTCTTGTTCAAGCATTGGGAGTCCCCATAAGCATAAAACTCAACAGTTCCATTCGCAGGCTTGTTAGTATCATACATTATTAATGCCGAATCAGGATATTCCTCAACCCTAACTCCCATTACCTGCGGTGTTTTCGTGTCAGTGTAGTTAGCAGCATTGACACCCAGTCCGGAGCAGGAAGAGGCATACTGGCAATCATAGTCAGAGCAATCTATTGCAGTATCCCCGTCATTGTCTGTGCTGTCAAAGCAGTCTTCCCCTTGGACAAATCCTTTTTTCAAAATATCTTCAAATTTGGCAGTATCTGCGCCATATGAAAACGCGTCAAATATCTCAAAATCAATAGAGCCTGGAGTTGTCCAGCCAGGACCGGCCGAATCAGTCGGATTAGTAGTATTTCCGGTGTTGCCCATTGTTATAACATAAACCCTCATATCTTTTATAGAGTCATACAATGTTGGGAACTTGGCTAACCCTGACTTGTCAACTGCAATCATTGGTCCTCCAATTTCAGAGCACATTTTTTTCTTCCAAGCGCTAATTTTTATGTCTGCAATCTTCCATAAATCATTCTCGCATTTATAGGAATTGAACGTTTCTACCGCTTTGCTTGTGCTTGAATTCCATACAGAACTGTATTTAAACTTGAACTCAAATCCCTGCAATGAGTCATTGCTCTCTATTGTGCATCCAGATGCCGTAGAGCCATCGCTGTCAAGATAGACCATCAATTTGACATTGTCAGTTCCTGACCCTGTTCT
Source organism: Candidatus Pacearchaeota archaeon (assembly GCA_018303825.1). Taxonomy (GTDB): domain Archaea; phylum Nanobdellota; class Nanobdellia; order Pacearchaeales; family GW2011-AR1; genus JAGVXK01. Next base: position 5,253 of record JAGVXK010000012.1, on the reverse strand, counting down.
CTTTTCTCCAAACATTGTTCCGCCTCCTCCTCCTGTCGAGCCTCCAGCTGCGCCGCCTCCAGAATATCCCTCAGCCATTCCCATTACAAAAGAGGAAAGTTCTTCTTTGTTGCACACGCTTGAATTAGAAAAGTCGTAAACAAATAAGCCGAAGCCGAATGCATCATTCATATCTTTCATTCCAAACCCACAGATATCAACAGACGCCTGAATACTTTCTCCGCAGGTGTCTGAACCTAGTGGAACCGGAGCCCCTGATTCCATATTATTAAACATCTCATTCATTGCTCCTGGATTGCACCATCCGCTGTTCCACTTGCATCCTGTTGTTGCACGGCATAGAGTCTGATTGCCGGTTATGGTAGAATTTGTACATGAAGGCTGGCAGCTGGCTCCCCATGTTTGATTTACCCAAGAGCATTTTCCGGTTGCTGTGCATCCTGTTTGATTATTTATATTCCAGCACTGGTCCATAGTATTGGAGCACCAAGCGCCATAACTGTCATTTTTCCAATAACATCCAGCATTAATGCAGGATGTATTGCCTGTATACGCCCAGCAATCCTGGCTCCAATCAACCTGGCAGTTTGGAGAAGGATTAGAAGACCAGCCGCAGGTTATGTTGATTATTGTTTTATTTGTGCACAATGACTGATTCCCGTCATATTTATAGCAATCTGCTCCCCCTGCTGTTCCTCCTCCAGATGTTCCTCCTCCAGATGTTGACCCACTTGAAAATCCTCCTTTAGGATCGCACCAGCCAGGGTTCTTCCACCTGCAGCTCAATGCCTGACCTGTCGCACCCTGGCAGCTTGTCTGGTTGTATAAACTCCAGCAGCCTGCAGATGCAGATTCCTGGCACCATCCAGATTCTGCTTTCCAAACGCACTCATCAACAACTCCACAGCTTGTGGCGTTATTCAAATTGTAACAGCTCGGCTCGCAATAGCTTCCCCAAGGATTTGTTTTCCAGGAGCAAAGGGCATCTCCGCTCGTATCAATAACATTATTGCATAAAGACTCAGTATTTTTATTGTAACATATATTTGTTTTTTGCTCGCACCAGGCACTGGCATACCCGCTGACTGTTTCATTTCTCCAGTTGCATCCTGCATTAGTGCAGCTCTCATTGTTGTTATTATTCCAGCAATTTCTGCTCCAGTTTATCTCGCAGTGCGGCTGGGACCATTGGTCAGTATACCAATTGCATCCAGATTGAGTATTGCAACTATTTGAGTTTGACTGCTGCCAGCAATTCTTTGGCTTGAATGGAGCATAATCACACCATCCTCCATCACCAGTACACCAAGAGCTTCCCTTTCCGACCCCATCACACCAAGTATCATTTGTCCAGGTGCAATTTAAAGAGGCAGAAGCACCCGTGCAGGCAGTTCTATTCAAGCTCATGCAATTTTGGGAAAGATCCCAATTTTGCTCGCACCAGCCAGTTCCAGTCCCATTGCTCCATTCACAGCTAGTCCTTACCGAGCATGTTGTTTCATTTATATTATATTTCCAGCACTGGCTTCCCTTAAAGTCACACCAGCTTCCCCAATTGTCTGTCACCCACTCACAATCATTGGAAATACAAGTAGTATTTGTGATAAATCCGAAGCAATTCCCGGTAGTGAAGCCACAAAAAGAATCCCCATAGCAGCTTGCGTCAGCACAGTCAATTAAATTATCATTATCATTGTCAATGCCGTCATAGCACACTTCCACGTCCTCTCCGACATTTGCAACACAAGTTTTGGTTCCATCCTCCCACAGGCAGCCGCCCTTTTCAAGAGTTGATTCTCCTATTTTTGTTCTTCCTATGTTCTGGCAGTCGCTCTGGGTCTCGCATCTGTCACAGGCATTCTCGCAAGTTTTTTCGCTTTTCTTTACGCAATATCCTCCCTGCGAAGTGGAGTTATCATTTGCCCATTTGCATCCTCCTTCTTCTGCATTTGCTTTGCTTAAAGAGCAATAATAGCTTGGCCTCTTTGTTGTGTCATTATTGGCAGGATTTCCCTTGAATGTGCAGTCTCCGCAATTGCTGTCACATTCACCGGCAATCCCTTTTTTAAACTGCTCCTTTGCCTTGCAATAGCCTATTCCATTCGGAGCATTCGTATCATTTCTATACTCGCAGGATCCTAACTTGGAATTTTTGCAGGCTGTTTCAGCATTGCTTGAATTTACATTATTCCCGCTGCTGTCTTTTTTCTCGCAGGCAAAACAAGCTTTATCGCAGTTATCTTCATCATCAAATTTATATTCGCATCTTCCAGTTGGAACAGAAACATTTCCTTCGCAATAATTTTCAGTAATCCATTTCCCTCCGGCAGCCTGGCACGCAAATTTATTGTCAATTAATGTTAGGCTTTGGGTGCCGTTTCCGAATATGTCTGTTGCCTTGAACAAGCATTTGCTTGTATCGTTATTCCACTGGCAGGGCATGTACCATGGAGAGTTCGCTATCTGCAAGCATCTGTCATTTGTTTCCGCATCCTCGCACGAACTCTCCGTCTTAGCAGCCACTTGCTTGCAGGCATTATTAAATTTGTCTGAAGTGCATGTTCCATTCTGCCACGAACAGCAGCTGCCTAAAACAGGAATGCTATTGCATAGATTAGAGTCATTGACGTAAGAGCAATTAATTCCTGTTAAACTTATATTCGACCCGTATGTATCTGTCAGCCCAACGCACTGGCTGTTAGAATAATTGCATCCCAAAACTTTATTGCAGTCAGTTGAATTAACATCGAATATGTAACACCCGGGATTCCACTCATCGAAAATTGTTGTGTTTATCGCCAGATTAAACTCCCCAGGAGCCCTGCATGCTCCTCCTTGGCTCACATTGCTCCAATTAGTGTACTGCCACCAGCAATAATAAGTTCCGATGCAGGAACTTTCATCTGTCTTATTTGAGCATGAAGTAGTTGATATGTCTCTGTAACACCATCCATTTGTCGCATTTCCTGCAGGATTTCCCGTCCATCTGCAGCTCAAACCATAACTATTGCTCTCGCACTGGCTCTGATTCCCTCCATTCCAAGAGTCCCAAGTGTAGCAATCAAGCTGCTGGCACCAGCCAGAACTAACGCTGGCTTTCCAGTTGCATTCTGGCTTTGAAGTGCAGTCTGCTTGAGCCGAATAACTCCAGCAATCTTTTGTTGAGCAGGTATTCCATTGAGAATTCCAATTGCAAGGCTGATTCAAAGTATTATTGACGCAGGTCGTTTCATTTGTGAAGTCAAAGCTCCAGCAGCCTCTTTCCTGGCAATAATTATATTTCCACTCGCAGTTTAAGCCAGCGCCTGCACTTCCTGTTGCGCAATAAGTTGAATTTGACGCATATCTCCAGCAGCCATTGCTGGAGCAATACCCGCTGCCGCTAGAATCCCATGTGCAATTTAATTTATTCCAAGGGTCTTTGGCTTTGGCGCAACTATCACTTGCCGAATAACTCCAGCATCCTTGGTCCTGGCACTGCCCCCAGCCGCAGCCGGTTGCATTCAAGCATTGATTTTGAGTCGAATAACCATTGCAATTTACCCCAGGGGTCCAGGTCTTTGTATAACAATTACTATTCCAAGAACATGACAGGCCTTGGGTGCTATTAGTGCATGCGCTTTGATTCGTCCCAGAAAGACTCCAGCAGTTTAGTCTTTCGCACCAATAATCTGTTCTTCCAGGCTGCCAAGTGCATGTTTTTCCAATCAAAGTTTGTAATGTAGAATTTGCGCATTGTGTTTGAGTATATAGGCTCCAGCAGTTTATTTCCTCGCACCATCCTGATGAGCTCCAAGAGTCATTTTTCCAAATACAGCTGGGATCGACGCCGCAAGTGCCTGAACTAGTGTATGACCAGCAGCTTGCAGCACTGGCAAAAGATAAAAAGACAACAAAAGATAAAATAGCAACTAAAAAAAACAGAATCAGCTTGATATAACCTTTAAAGACTTTACACATTCTTCTTCAACCCTTTTTACTTATACTTCTAATAAAGGTTTGTATATAAATCTTTCTTTATCATCAAATGCAACAAAGAAAGATTATTTCAAGAGATGTTCAGAAACCGCAAAAAGCGGAAGGAGAGAGTCGAACTCTCGTCTAAAGCGCCACAAGCTTTCATTCTACCGTTAAACTACATCCGCCATGATTTAAGATGATGAGAAAGGTATAAAAGTGTTGCTATTGAAATAATAGGTAGATACTACATATTGAAATAATAACATGAAAGTAAAATATATCACTTTGATACTGGCCGGAGTTTGCATCTTTTTCTTCATGCTTCAGTTGTTAATCTCTGGATTCACAGACATATTTGTCCTAAATCAATCTTCCTGGGTTCAGCCCTGGAGATTCGTAACTTCCATATTTCTCCATGGTAGTTTAGGGCACATCCTGTCGAATATGTTCGCCCTTGTAATATTCGGCCTTGTCTTAGAAAGCATAATAGGAAGCAAGAGATTTCTTTTAATTTTTCTTGGCTCCGGAATTCTGGCAAATTTAATAGCTATCAATTTCTACACATCATCTTTGGGAGCTTCAGGAGCAATATTTGGAATTCTCGGAGCATTGATAATTCTAAAGCCATTGATGATGGTTTGGGCTTCAGGAGTTCCTGTTCCTATGTTCATAGCAGGAATACTTTGGATTGCAGCAGATTTGATTGGAGTGTTTGCCCCAAGCGAGGTTGCAAACATTGCGCACCTTTCAGGAATAGCCATCGGATTAGTTTATGGAATCTATTTCAGAATGAAATATATGAACAAAGAAAAGGGAACAATCATAAGATTGAATGAAGATTCAATGAGAAACTGGGAAGACCATTATTTAAGATAAACACTATCATCAAAAAAACAACCTAATATCATCGTTATCCCGTGCAACAACTTAACCTCATCGAACATTAGATAATATTTCTAAGAACAATCAGGAATATTTTTCAATATAATCCTTTAAAATTTCTATAGCAATGGGATTTTCTAACTCAGGAATCATTTCTCTTGCCATATTCAAATAATCCCGCCTTAGTGTATGCCCTTTTCCATCACTGCAAGGATTTTGTATGTGGGGAATCAAGCCAAGAACTATTTCCATATCGCTAGCCACTCTTGATCCTGCTGACAACCTATTCATTTCTTCAAGAACTTGCACTGCCATTTCCTTTATACTCCTGAACTTTTCCATCCTGAACAATATAAAATAACACATTTTTAACATCTTCCCCTTCTAATTCTATTTCAGAAAATGTCCCAT
>JAGVXK010000006.1 GCA_018303825.1 Candidatus Pacearchaeota archaeon | reverse complement strand
GGATTAAGAGATTGGAAAGCTGAAACTCTTTCAAGTTCGCAGTGCTATAAGGCAACTGCTTCAGATACTTATGATGTTACAATAATAGGAGATATAACTGCTACAATTTCTTCGCCAAAGCGCCATTATGAAACTAATGGAAGGAATTATACACAAGAGGACATAATTGGATTTTTAGCAGATACTTATGATGACTGCGGGACTTCTCTTGGATTAAATACATCACTTGAAGCAGGGGAAATACAATTTTATATGAGTGGTACAAACACTTATAATTGCACTGAAGGAATGACATTAGTTGGGGCAAATGCTTATACTTGCGATCTTATTACAAGTTTCTCAACTACATATGGTTGGTACAACTTGAGTTTATTCACTAAAAAAGATAATTATTATGATAAAACTACATATAAAACTGCAGATCCAGGAGTATTTTATATGAATCCTGTTTCTGATATTCCTATTCAGACATCTCCAGAGAATAATTCTAATATATATGCAGAGCCTGTTGCTTTGGCTTGGACAATGGCAGCAATTCTTCCTGGAACAAATATGAGTTATTATGTTTATGGTGATGCTGTTGATGGCAGTACTTTCCTTAGCCATGTAACTGATACAGTTTATCTTTGGAGAGGTTTATCATCTGGAACATACTATTGGAAGGTCATGGCAAACGACGGAACCTATAATTCTTCATTCTCTCCAATGAAGCAATTTAATCTTAACTTGTGTGCTCCGGATACTACTTATGGCTATGCAGAGAATTATCCTATGAGTTATAATTCAACTACTGATACAATAACTGTAATTGGAAATTCAAGCTTTGGAAGTTCGATGAATCCTATAACACTTGAAAATATTTATCAATATGGAAGAGCTGTAAGAGGGACATGCGCAATGGCAAAACCTGCATCTGGAATTTATATTATATTATCTCAAATCGTAATTGGGAATACAACACAGGATGTTTATGTTCAAAGCAAGTCGGAATCAGTTTCATTTACTTCTGAAAATATGCCGGAGCTTACAGTAAATAAAAATGCGCATATGATATTCGGAGGGATATCCAACGATATTCCTCAAGAAGGTGTAAGCTTAAAATTCACTTCAAATCAGTCAAATGATATTTTATTAGATATTGCTGGAGGAGAATTGGCACTTTATGACTCCTATGTAACCGATGTCGGAATTAACTGGGGCAACTTTATTTACAGAGGAAATTGCGGTTCTGGAACAGGCTACTCAGATGATAATTCATCCATAACAATAAAGAAAACAATTTTTGATAGGGCAACAAGAGGACAATTCTTCTATACTAGCAATGTTATGCTTGATGATGTCAAATTCAATAGAGTTAACTCCTCTGCTGTTGCAGGCTACGGAATTGTTTCTGGCTGTAATCTACCTGCCCTGAATAATCTTCAGATATATCACAAAGAGCAGGAAAACGGCTCGGCTATAATGACGAGCATCGAAACTCCTGCCGGCACAGAGCTAGTTGTCCAAAACTCTATTTTGGGGTACAATACTTATGATGTCGTTGCAAGTGGCAGTGGTAGAGGGATAAGTTTAGTTAATACTCGGTGGGATAGAAAATATGGGTGGAATTTTAATGCAACAAATAGTTTATTGAATGGAACAACAGCAGTTAAAGAATCTTATGGATTCTTGCCAACAGTAACCGACAGCTCTGGAGCAGCATTAGCAAATACCACAATCGTGGCAATGAACATATTTGGAGATATTTATTTTGCTGCAACTACAGATTCTTCTGGAACACTAAGCGAGAAGTATATCCCTACCTGGCAGGCTGAGAAATCAACAGTAGAAGAAACAGTTACAGATTATAATCCTTATAGAGTATTAACAAAAAACTATGGAAAATCATTTACAACAGAAGCAAAGACATTTGCAGCCAGAACTGTTGAAACCAAGCAGTTAGTTACAAATATTTATTCATCTCTCTCAGAAGCACAGGTATTGGCATTGGATAAACTTGAGTACACTCCTCCTACAAAGGTTTCATATGGAGACGAGGTGCATAGCGGTTGGACAACAATAGGACAATTAGATAATTATCCAATTGACCAGTGCCAATATTTTGCATTGTTTGCAAATGGAACTAAATTAGTTGAAGGAAGCACAAATAATTATACTATTAATTATGCGACAGGAGCGATTAGCTTTAAGCAAAATATGGGCGGTTATGAAATTGATCCTGTTTATTATTATGGGGGAAGCCTGTCTGCAACTAATGGACTTACTGTTTCAAATGCTTATACTATGCAAAAGCTTTATGACTTTATGCAATACCAAACAGCAAGAAATAATCTATCTGAAGAATTAACAACCTCAAATGGAATTTTATACTCGTTCTGTATTGATTTAAATATGGGAAACGATACCTCTGCTGGAAGTATTAAAGATCCTGGAAAAACAATTGAATTTGAAGGAGGATATGATGCTCGTATGGGTGCTCAAGGAGGGCTTCTGGAATTAGCTGGAGTAACTACCGGAACGAGCGGATTAGTGCTGTATAGCAGTGTTGGTTCTAACTACAATCCAGGAAATACAGTTATTATCTCCGCCATAACAACAGATAATGGGGGAAATCTGATAAGTGCTCCAGTTAATACCACTGTAACCTACCCAAATGGCACTGCACTGCTTAATGGGTTAGCTACAGAAACAACTACTGGAAGGTATAATTTAACTTTTGTATTGCCTTCAACAAGCCCAGAAGGGACTTATGGTGCCAAATTAGATACTTCTTTGGGAACTAATACAGAAGCACATAACATACTGTCATTCACCGTTACAAACATATCCTCTGGAAGAGTATATCCTCCTACAATTGAATTATTGGCGTCCACACCAATCTCTGTTTTAACAACGGCTAGCGTTGGTGTTTTAGTAAAATCTGAGACAGGAATTTCTATAAACTGTAGTGGAAGTATGGGGATAACGATAAGAAACCTTGCTAATGGAAACTCTGTATATGAAGAGATGACTAACTTTGGAACAGGAATGTATAATTATTCTTGGACAACTCCTGATACGCCAAGTGTATTTTATGTGAGTGCATCCTGCCCTATATCTGGAATTAATTATACCGGATTCACACTAATCTCCACTCAGAGCATAGGAGCCACTGCAACAGTGAATTATAATCAAATTGCAGAATATGTATGGAATTATGCTTCTAGAAATCTTACTTACTATAACCAGAGTGTTGCTGAAAGTTTAGAGAACTGTTTGAAAGATGGGGCATGCTCTGGATGGTGGTTAAACACTACCTTGGCAAATATACACGCCCTTGTCAGTGAAATAAATGCTACAAGCTTGAACATCTATAATAACACACAAGAATTAATCAACTATCTTAATTGCTCTTCACAAAATGAAGTGTGCTTGAGACTTAATAACATTTTAGGAAATGCGACAGAAATTCAGAATATGGTTTGGGTATTAAATAATACGCACATACCTGATTTACGGGCATCGATAAGCAATATCTCTAATGATGTGCAGTGGATAACAAATGGAACAGGGACAAACAATACTCAAGTAATGAACGAATTAAACAATATGCAATCAAATATAACTTTTATTATGAATAATATGTTTTATCAAGGAAATGCTACTAATGCTTTCTTAGTCGATTATCTGTCAAGTGTTTATGCTGAACAAGGAAGTGTAGCTGAATTATGGATACTAACAAAAGATTTGCTTGGGAATGCTAAAACATTATCTGCAGCAGAATGCCAAATAGAAAAAGCAGGAGCGTTTGTGGAAAATGCAACCACTATAATTTCTAACGGAGGAGTTTATTCATATTGGGATATCTCTCAAGTTCAATCAACAGGAGTTCATTATTTCAACTGCACGCTAACAGGAAGCACACTTAATCTAAAAGTTCCGTTCTTTGTCGGAGGTGCAACAACTAATTTTGAAATCTCTTCTTTAGTGTCAGCATCTCCCAAATATCCAAATGAAAATGCAATAATAGAAGCTACATTTGCAACTAAAAATGGGAGTGTTGCACCAGATACAATTAATATGACTATCTTGAAACCAAATTATCTAACAGTTTGGTATACTGCAAACAAGAATGATTTTTCAAATAATAATGGTGTGTGGAGCTGGATACAGATGATTGAAGCAAGCCCTACAACAGGAACATATTATGCCCAAATGACTGCAACATATAATGGAACAAGTGATTCAAAAACAACACAATTCAGAATAGCAACAGGTGGACCATATAAAGTTTATTTGGACTGCCCAACAAGCTCTAATGTGGGGACGAATCTGGTGTGTAATATAATGATTCAAGATGAAGGTGAGGCTACTACTGAATCCACTTCAATAATTTGGGTAGATAGTGATAATGATGGAGTTTTAGATACTGGAGAACCTCAAACATCTTTCAGTAAAGAAACACAGCCATTCCAAAATATTAGCGAAACAATTACAATAAATGTTCCTTCCGCGCACACTACAGGAACTTTTGTAGTGAGAGCGGATACAGAATATCTTAATTCTGGACAACCGCATTCAACTGCGTCGGATTCTGTAACTCTTTCTGCTGCTTCTGGAAACGAAGGAAGTTCAGGCGGCGGGGGTGGTGGAGGCGGGGGCGGGTCTTCCAGTTCCCCAACAATAACAGGGAACATAATAAACCGGCCATTTAACATAATGGATATATTAATAAAAGTATATGAAGAGTCATTGATCGTGAAACCTGGAGGGAAGGTTACTGCGGAACTTACTTTTTACAACTTAGGTACAGATGAAATCAAGGATGTTAAATTTAATTATTGGGTGGAAGATGGAGATGGAAATAAGATAACTAAAGAGGTTGGTGAAACAGTGGCAGTTTATACAAAAATTCAGCAAGTGAAAAGAATTATCCTGCCAAAAGAAATGGAGGACGGGGTATATTACATATATACTAAAGCAAACTATGGCAATCAGACAGCAGAAGCTCGGGCCAGCTTCGAAGTAAGCGGCAAACAATCAATAGAAAGTTTTACTAAATTTAACTTTGTCCTGCTCTTTATGATTATAATTGTTATTTTAATAATATTGGTTGTTTATATCATATCACGAAAAATGGGAAGAATTGATATGAAAGAAGGGGGCAAAATGCCGGTCAGCAGAACAGTGGAATTGGGCATAACTGGTCTATGTTCTGCAGGATTAATTTGGCTGTTTGCCGCAACGTCTAAGGCAAATGTAAACATCTCTGGTTTTGCAATTAATAGTACTGCCGGCGAAAAATCAGGAAATATGACCTGGATTATAATATTAGCGGCAATATTTGTTTTATTATCAGTCCATCAGATATTATCATACTATAGAAAATACAGCAGTTACTCTGCAAGAAATAGGACTCAAAAACCAGTATTTCGAATAAAAATAACCCAAAAAATAAAAGAATTATTCGGACGATTTTCACATATGAAATTAAGAAATTCTGATAGATTAAATGATACAATTGGAATGAAAGTTTATAGTTCGGCAGGAATTAAAATCGGAAAGATTAAGGAAGTCATGCTGAAAGGGAATAAGATATATGGTTGGATTATCTCATTAGATAAGAAGATAATCAAAAACGTCAAGGCTAAAAATATTCTTGTCAAACACGAACATGTAACATCTTTAAAAGATATTTTAATAATAAATGAAAAAATAATTGAAAATCTGGAAAAGATTGGTCATGATAAATAATATAATCTACTCTTATGAATAGAGAATTGAAAAGCATAGAACATATATACCAATGCTTCTTATACCTGTTATTATTGGAGATAATATGTCATGGTTAGATAAAATAAAAAGCATTATGACTAAAGAGGAGAATGAAATTAAAAATGGAACTCCTACGAAAGCCATTAATTTTGATAATATTCCCCTGCTTTTGGAAGAAAAAACAAAAAAAATAAGCAAAAAGGAGGCTGAAATTAAAAGTTTGATAATCAGCAGGATAAAAGAATTAGGGGAAAATTTAGATAAAGGAATTAATGCTCTGAGAAATGTTGATTTAAATAAAAGAAAAGAGGAAGAGCGTTTAAAACTAATTGTTAAGGAAAATTCAAATCTGTATGCTTCTCTGATGCTCAGATTAAATTCGAAATTAATAGAAATCAGTGAAAATAAGGGAAAAAATGAAAGTAGTGAAACCGAAACAAAAATAATTTTAGAGAAAATAGTGGAAAACCTAAATGAATTTTATCGAGCCTCAATTACCCCATTTCAAAAAGGCACAATTTTAATTGGAAAAGAGATGGAAAATCTTAAAATGATGATAAAAGAATTTTCTGATGAAATAATCTTGATTGAAAGAGAAAACGAGTTTTTTTTCAAAGAATATGAATCGATAAATGCCTTGCACATTCTTTTCTCAGAATTAAAAGATTCGAAAAAACAGGAAGAAAGTTTAATATTGTTGTTAGAAGAGCAAAAAAGGAAAAGCTCTGAAATAGAAAATAACCATGAAAAAATAGAAAAGCAAATTGAAGACATCAAAAAAAGCAAAGATTATGAGATGGATATGAAAAAAAGAGAGAATAAAGAAATAGAAAAGAAAGAAATAGAAAGAAAAATCCGAGAGCTGAAAATGAATATAGATTTCAAAGAATTAGGCAAAAAATATCACTCTATTGAGAAAATGCATTGGATTATTAAAAAATATTCCAACAATTTTGCTTTAGCCTTAATAGAAGATAAAGAATTTGAATTTGAAAGGCTGTTGGTTGATGAAAATCAAAAGGAACTTATAAAGGTATTAAGAAACCAGTCAATTGAATTGAATAAGCAATTTTCAACGAAAAGTGAGGAAAAGATTAAATCTTTAGGAGAAGAACAAAAAAATATTAAAAACGAACTGGAAACTATAATGTCCGGTATTGATGTTATAAACAGAAGGAAAGATAAACTAATCAATAGAAAAGACAAACTCAAAGAGGAGATAAAATACATGGCTTCAATTGATTTTAAATAATGTTTAAATACCATAAAGGATGGAGATAATAATGGGTTATGTAATGGAACTAAGCTTCTGCGAGGTGTGCGGGAAAAAGATACCTACCGGTCAAAGATTCTGCGAAAAACACCTTGGAAGCAAAGAAAGAGAAAAAGAATTTTCTGAAGATAATAAAAAAGACTTGGATGACAAAGATGATGAAAGCGAGGATGAAGTCCTTGGAATTCTTTAAATTATTATAAATTATTTCTTAAAACTAGCAATAAGATTGGCGACTATCTCCTCCATCAGTAATTGAGTTACAGAGTCTAATGGACAAGACATTAATACAAAATAACTGTTAAAATTAGTCATGGGTGTCAAGATTGAAAACAGCACCAGTATCTTTCAAGGCTTTTACCAATTTATCTCCCAGAGAAAAAACTTCCTCTTTTGTCGGCTGTTTGTTCCAAATATATTCAAAATCAACACTTCCGAATGTGGTTTTGAATCCCAGGTCTTCGACTCTTCTTGCAATTTCCGCTACGCCAACTTCCTTTGTGCCAAAATACATTACAAGATATGTCTTCCAAGCCATACCTTATCTAAGAGATTTGATTTTATAAATCTTTTTTATCTCGCTTCTGTTAAGTTAACATCTTAAAATATCGTCGATATTCTAAGTTTTACGCATAGCCAAATCTTGCATAAAATATATAAACCCAAAGAGCCTGAATTTTTTATGGAACAGCGTGGCTGGGTTAATCATGGAATGAAAAGAACAATTAAGTTAGCCAGTTGCGTCTTTACTTCTCCGATTTATTGCAAGTAATAACAGGATAAACCTCCTGGATCTTGCACTTCTTCAACATGACAATACAAAAAGATTCTCAGGCACTTGAACTCTCGTTTGATGTAGTAAGACAGGGTTTCAGAAGCTATCTTCTTGACAAAAAGATGGACGCTCTGTTGAAAGGAGCCATCATTCCTGATGATTTAATATCTGAAATAGAGTCTTTTAGTGAGAGAAATGCCGTCGTGGAATTGGAAAATAATGAAAAGATATGCTGCCCTCAATGCCTAAAGGCTTATGCATTGTCAAAAGCAAGAGAGCTTGGACTTCCCAGAAATGCTATGGAAGAAATAGGCAGGATGATTAAAGGCATAGTTGGACATATTGCGGGACGAGACGCATATTTCTTAGATCAAGATAATCTGAGAAAGTTATAAGAGATAAGAGAATAAGATTATATCCAAAAAAGAGAAAAAAAATAATTATTTATTGTAGTTTTTACTTTATTACCTGTTAATTGTTGAAATATAATTTATAATATTATCTTATCAATTTTTATATTGTTAAAATATAATTCTTAATATGGTCTTATTAGTTTATGTCATTAAATTTAGAGTAGTTTTATGTTATAGACTCATGCTAAAACAAACCTATCCGGAAAGCTTGTTCCTGTTCATAAATCGGTTAATGAATTCGCTATGAGCTGAATGGTCTTTTATCATTGAAATGGTCCAATAGTCACCTTTTCTTTCAACTTTAATGTCTTTCATCGCCTGATTTCTTATTTTTTCAGAGATAAGAGCTTCTTCCTTCGCAATCTCTGCAATCTTTCTTGCCGTTTGTATCGTATTTCCTATTTGGCTGAACTTGAACTTGCCTTGGATTCTTTCAACAATTAACTCCCCTATATTAGCTCCAATTCCATAACTTATCTTTTGAGTATATTTCTTATTATGTTCGGTTAGCAGAGAGTCAATGCTCTTTACTAGCTTTGCCCCTGTTAATGCCAGCTCTTCCTTTGCAGTTGATTTAGGAATTACCATTATTCTGAATTCGTTCTGCTCATAAACTGAAGCTTTCAATTCACGGGCTTTTGCCAATGCAAGGGAGATTGATTCCATTGCATTTGATTTTGATTCTTTTATTGTTTCTAAATTTCTGATCTTCAATGCAATAACCAAACAATCCTGCTTATCACCTTGATTTATTGATGATGCAATGACTGCATTTGGCGAAGTTGATTTGCCTGATGAACCTGATGTTGGTTGAGTTGAAGGAACATTGGAAGAGACCTTTATTGGAGAGGCAAAACTTGCAGGGGAACTTCCTTTATATGCTGGACTTCTTGTCTTTCTGTAATATCTGAAGACAATCCAGGCAAGAACAAGAATCAAAGCAATCCAGAATCCTATTGCATACCTGCTTCCTGCTATCTCCTTCAAACTTTGAGCATCTATTGCCCTTCCTGTTAAATATGCTTTCCCCAGTGATTCTGTTGTTTCTCCAGTGTTAACTTTTATTTCATACTCTCCTTCTGGAGCAGAGAGTTTGAACTGGGCGACTCCAGCTAAAGGAATATCCAAATCCTGCTTAAGAGTTTTATTTTCCCCTATCAGAATGTCAATTGTCTTCCTGTATGGAACATTTCCATTGTTTTGAATGTACAATGTATCATTAACTAAAGAGAAAGATGCGCTTGCAAGTTCTTCTATTGCAAATAATCTCTGAGAAGTTAAGTTTTCTATGGTAACATCTAATGTCCAAATTCCTGCAGTAGAATCAGCTTGTGTTGCAAAAGAGCCAGACTCGCCTGACTTCAATATCTTTGATTCTGCAATCGATTTGTCTGGTTTAGTTATTATCAAAGTGATATCTTTATCAGGGATATTTTCTCCGGACTGGTCTGCTAGTGATATGGAATAAGTTAATTCCTGCCCCGGCTTTATTTGCTGTAGATTTGTTGCTATCTCTAATTCAGTTGCTATCTGATTTATATTAAAAGTCAGGGATGAGCTTCCTGAATTGGTTGTTTCATTGAATTCATCTTTTTCATAGACTTCCAAGCCTAAAATATATGATTTGGCTTTTGCATTCTTTGGGATATCAAAAGTAATAGCAAATTCCCCTGAAGCGACTGGCTGTTCAATATCTATTCCCAGTTCAGAAAGGGCTACATGAACAAATCCTTCTAAGGGAGCATTATTTTTCTTTATGGCTGTCCCATCAATGCTTATTGTTTCTCCGGGATTGAATTCTGTTACATTCACGTTTGAACTGATAATTACTTCATTTGTTATCTCGAAGGGATTTGAAGTTGCAACGTCAGTAGAATATTCTCCCTTGATTATGCACTGACCTTTTAGATTGCTTATCAAAGATTGCTCTAATTTTGCTTCTATTGTCAGTGTTTTTTGTTCACCTGAAAGTATTTTATATGGGGCTCGAAAGATTTCAACATCATTGGAATTGCTTGGGCAGGATAACTTCGTTGAAAAGAAGGAATTTGTTGTTGATGACTGACTTATGGTTGCGGTTATTGAAAAATCATCTCCTAAATTGTAAATAGTTGATGTTTGATTATCAAAAGTTATAGATGCTGATATTAAAGGCATTGCTAAAACCAAAATCAAGGCAAAAACTAGTAAAACTGACATTATACCTCTCTTTTTCATGTTCCCTGATAAGAAAGATAATATTTAAAGTTTATTGGGCTCAATAAACTAGCTCTAAACATTGGTAATCTAATAATTT
>JAGVXK010000004.1 GCA_018303825.1 Candidatus Pacearchaeota archaeon | reverse complement strand
GAACAAGTATTTACATATATAGAAAATCAATCGTTGCACCACGCGACGCAATAAGACTAACTGGACGCCTAGCCCTTTAGGGCTAGGAGGATGTCACAAGATAAAAATAGTTTAACTGAACATTATCTGATTCCCCATAGCCTGCTATAAGGTAGTTCACTAATCTTCTGTGCTTAGAGATTCTCTTTGCAGTCTTTGCTCTTCTACCAAGACTTCTAGGTATTTTCTTGTGAATGGGGCCAGATTTTTCGGAAGATTACTTAGTGGAAAATATCTTATTTCTTTTATTTTTTCAGGGTGGTTATTTCTAGGTTCCTCTTCCAAGATTTCAACCAAATATCCCGTGAAAACACCCCTTAATTTATTGTCGACTATGTGGAGATAATCATCAAGCCTTTTCAGTACTCTCGTTTTTACTCCAAGTTCCTCTTCCAATTCTCTAATTGCTGTCTGTTCTGGAGATTCATCACCTTCTGGACTGCCGCCAGGATTTGCCCACATATCATTAAAAGTTGAACAATTCTGTCTTAGTACAAGAAGAGTTTCATTATCTTTAAGGATTATCCCTCCAACGCCTAATTTCATGTTTACATTATGTTTTTTTAGTTTATAATTTTATGCTTAGAAAGATATATATAATGAATTTATTGAATAAACTTATGTTCGGCGGATTAGACCCTAAAAAAATGCAGGGCTTGATGAAGCAGATGGGAATAAAGCAGGAAGAAGTAGATGCAGAGAGAGTTATAATTGAGGGAAAGGAGAAAAGAATTATTATTGAACCTACAAATGTGGTTAAAATGACCATGCAAGGACAGGCAAATTATCAAGTAACAGGAGAGGTAAGGGAAGAGACTCTGGAAGTTAAGATTAGCGAGGAAGATATTAAGATGGTAATGGAAAAAACAGGAGCAAGCAGAGAGAAGGCGGGGAAGGCTCTTGAAGAGACTGGAGATATTGCAGAGGCAATAATAAAATTAAGTTAAAATGACGGAAAGAAAAGTATATACAAAGGAAGAGATTCAGGAAATTCTTAATAAAACGGATTGGAATCTATATCATGAGAGCATTAACTGGACTCTACAGAGACCTAATTGCAATTGTGAATTTTGCCCAGCATATGATAACTGGAAAGAATGGGGCTTAGATTTGTTTACAAGAGATAATGATCTTTCTAGGTGTGAACTGGAAATTAAGGAAGAGGATGCGAGAAGAGCTGGAGTAAGGGCATCAAAGGAGTTTGATAATCAAAAGAGGAGTTCTGATTTATCAGCATTTGTTAATGCTTAGTTTGCAATATCATAAAAGTTAAATAGGTTTCTTGTTGTGATAAAATATAGAATGTAATAAGAATTATGTTTGATAAGGTTTTCTGAATCCAAAACTTAATAAGCCTTGAAATCATATCTTTTTAGAGGTTAAAATGCTGGTAGTAAATTTTAAAAATTACAAAGTTGGAAAAGAAGTCCTTGATCTTGTCAGGACTATTGATATTTATTGCAATAAGGCAATTGTTGCCATTCCTGCCCCTTATTTGAAAGAGGTTTCTAAAGAAATTAATATTCCAGTTTTTGCGCAGGCAGTTGATTTGCCTGAAAGGGGTCACGGCACCGGAAAGATAATCCCTGAATATGTTCTTGATTCTGGAGCCAAGGGAAGTTTGCTGAATCATTCTGAAAATAAACTTAGCCTGCAGATGATGAAGAAGATAGCTGAAAGATGCAATGAGCTTGGCTTGAAATTAATAGTATGCGTAGCTACATTAAAAGAGACAGATAGGATAAAAAAGCTTAGTCCATATGCAATTGCCTTTGAAGATCCCAAATTAATTGCTACAGGAAAAAGTATAACTAAGAACAGAATTAATAGTGTTAAGAAGTTCGTTGATTTATTGAAAGGAACAGATATTCTGCCTTTATGCGGTGCGGGAATATCTACTCCGGAAGATGTCGCGCAGGCTTTGCTTTTAGGATGCAAGGGAATTTTAGTTTCAAGTGTAGTGGCAAATTCCCAACATCCAGAAAAATTTTTGAAAGAGGTTTCTGGATTGCTTTAAATGGCAAAGAACGTTGAAACAAGAATTATACCAAGAGTTTTATTAGATTCTGCAGAATTAATGAAAAATGCCAAACCTTCAAGTTTATTTAAACATCAGGGGAATATGGAGAAAAGTTATGTTGATAATAGTTTGAGGCAGGACTATCAGGATGCTTCTATTCTTATGCATCAGGTAGTTGGCGCCGAAAGATTTTGAAATGCAATTTCCAGAACATTATATAAAAAGAGGCAGTTTTGGGTTGCATAGCGGAGGGATTTCTGATAAGTTATACGATGTGAATGCATTATTAACAGATAAGAATTATTTTGATATGATTATTAACTCAATTCCACTTGGAAGATTTACATATGTTGGCATTGCTACAGCTGGAGCTATTATTGCAGGCCACTTTAGGCAATTTGCAATGATAAAAGACAAAGAACTTAAAGGAAAAATAAATGGAAAGTATTGTTTAATAGATGATGTTTGCATTACAGAAAGAAGCTTAAGAGATGCAATAAAGATAATTGGATTTGAACCAGAGCATATTTTTGTTGTTTTGGACAGAAGAAAGACAAAGAATTTAAAGCTTGAATCTTTGTTTGAAGAATAGTAAAATGAAAAGAGAGGAGATATCTATTGTGTTTCTTGGGGCAGACCATGCAGGATTTGTTTTAAAGAGCTATGTGAAGAAATATCTTCAGAATAGGAAAATAAAATATCTTGATTTTTCTTCAGAGTTCAAGGAAGGAGATGATTATCCTGATGTTGCCTTTAAAGTAGCTGAAAAAGTTGCAAGATTCAAGAATTCACGAGGAGTGCTTTTGTGCGGGACCGGCACAGGGATGGCTATTGCTGCCAACAAAGTCAGGGGAATAAGGGCAGTTGATGCCTCCGATGTTATTGGAGCTAAGCTTTCCAGAGAGCACAACAACACAAATATTTTGACTCTAGGGGCATGGCTAGAAGGACAGCATAAATTGAGAGAAATATTGTCTGTTTGGCTGAATACTTCATTTAGCGGAGAAATAAGGCATAAGAGAAGGCTGGCAAAGATAGCAAAATATGAGAATGGGAGAAAATGATTTGCATTCTTTAAACCAAAACATTTAAATATATAAGAAAAGTATCAATTGATATATAAAAATGATAAATAAAACGATAAGATATCCAAATTTAAGCACGGTTATAATGGTAGAAGATTTTCTTAAAAAGCATAGAGATGTTCCAATGAAATTATCTGAACTGAAAAGAAAATTACCTAAACAGATAATGCACCAAACTTTGCAGGTTATTTTAGAATATTTATGGAGAAGTGGCAAGGTAATATACGGTCCTAAAGGAATACAATGGATTTATTCTGAGCCAGAGCATCTCAAAAAGATGCTCGAGGGTTCTTTAGAGGTTTAAAATGTTTCTCGGAAAAGAGGTGAGGGTATTATTAAAGGGTCAGGCGTTAGAAAGTTTTTTGGAATTAAAAAAAAGAACTGATAGAGAATCTTTACAGTTAATAAGATCAATAGAAAGAATGATTACGATCTTAAAGGAAAATCCCCAATACGGGGATCCTGTAAAAAAGGATTTAATTCCTGAGGAACTTAAAAAAGAAGGTATAAACAATTTATATCGTGCGGAGTTATCTAATTATTGGAGAATGCTTTATACCCTGGAAGGAAATAGAATAGAGATTTTCGTTTTTATATTAACAATCACAGATCATCCCAAATATGATAAGATGTTTGGTTATAAAAAGAGGTAGAAATAAGAATGAATCGAATAATTCCCACTGTTTTTGCTACAAATAGGAAAGAATTTGACAGAAGATTCAAAGAATTGATTAAAGTTTCTGAGAAAATACAGATAGATATAATGGATGGGAAGTTTGTCAAGGCAAAATCAATCGATATCAATGATATTCCGGATTTAAAGAAATTAAAGAATATTTTTGAGGTTCATCTAATGGTTAAAAGCCCGGAAAAGATGATTAAAATCTTGAAGGATAAAGGAGCAAAGAAAATAATATTTCATTACGAATCTTATTGGAACATATTGAAATGCATCTCCTTGGCTAGTGAAATAAAGAACCTGGGAATGGAAGCCTGGCTTGCTCTGAATCCTGAAACATCAATAGCCAAGATATCCGGATTTGTAAGCGAGTTTGACGGGATTTTGCTTTTTGGGGTTCATCCTGGAAAAGAGCACCAGCCCTTGATTGCAAGAACATATAGGAAGATAAGAGAATTGAAGGGGATTGACAAGAATTTGAAAGTGCAGGTTGATGGGGGAGTTAATCCAAATGATGTGACTAAACTTGGCTTATATGGAGCAGATTATCTTAATTCAGGAAGCTTTGTTTTCAATGGCAAGAATCCGAAGAAAGCCATAAAAGAGCTTAATGATTTAATGAAGTCGATATAAAAATAAAGGCGAGGTTTTGCCCTCGCCTCGTGCAAAAAAGGTTGATTTTATTTTTTCTTTTTCTCACCCCCGTAGCCGTTTAGGTTATTTAGTTAATATAACTAAGAAAGGGGTTTATTAATAGCCTAAGAAATAAAAATCTTTATTATAAATTCATAAACTTTAAAAAGCATTTTTTTATCAAAAAAACTTTGGAAAGAGGGCATTTATTGTTTTTTTATGCCTTTTTCAATTGCCTCTATGCCTGGAAGGGTTTCTCCCGAGATAAACGCAATCAATGCTCCGCCCGAAGTCGATATATGTGTGAAATGATTTGGAATTTTGTACTTTTCTATTGTTGTGGTTAGATGCCCCCCACCGAGAAGTGAGAAGACCTTTTTTGCCTTGGCTAGTTTTGATATTAGATTTAGGATTTCAACTGTGGAGTATGAGAAATCTTCAATTTCAGAGTATCCGAGTGGGCCTTTCATGAAAATAATGTCAGACTTTTGAATTTTATATATATAAAATTCGGTTGTTTTATATCCCACATCCCAAATCTTTTCTTCTACAGGGAAATCACTGATAAGAATCTCTTTTCTTCTCGCTTTTTCTATGTTTTTATCTCCTACTGCAAAATCAATTGGAAGGAGAACTTGTTCCTTATGGTTATTGAATATTTTTTTTAGCGCTGGAATTAGCTTGTCATATCCTTTCTCCCGCGTCCAAAGATTTTCA
The DNA here is from genome assembly GCA_018303825.1 of Candidatus Pacearchaeota archaeon. Taxonomy (GTDB): domain Archaea; phylum Nanobdellota; class Nanobdellia; order Pacearchaeales; family GW2011-AR1; genus JAGVXK01. The sequence goes on along the minus strand of JAGVXK010000004.1, from coordinate 6,176 downwards.
TAGCCAAGGTCTTTGCCATTTGCAATCAAAAATAGATTGGCAAGAACTCCAGAGGCAAGTATCTTGGCGTTTTTATTTTTCAAAACATTAAAAATTGGCAGATAATCTGCTACTTTCTCTCCCCCAATAAGATAAACTGCTTTTTTATCTTTTATTTTTTCCAAATTGAGATGTTCTAAGGCATTCAGTTCTTTTTCGAAACCTAATCCAATGCAACTTTCTATGATTTGAGGGGGAATGACAATGCTTCCCTGGCTTCTATGACTGACAGAAAAGGCATCATTTACATATAAATCGAACAAAGCCGAGAATGAATAAAATCTGCTATTTTCTATAATTGTTTCATCATCATATGCCCTTACATTTTTCATTAACAGGGCTTCTCCCATTTCCAATTTGTCAATTGCTTCAAGGGCTTTGTCTTCAAATAAAGCATTTTCATATTTTATTGTTTTTCCGACGTATTTAGAAAGGATTTCTGCATGCTGTGCAAGGCTTTCAAGATAATCTTTTTCATTTTTTCTTCCCTGGTGGGCAAGAATAATAACCTTGGCTTTATTTTCAAGAAGATATTTTATTGTATCACTTGCCTCTTTAAATCTGGGATTGTCCAAGACTTTATTTTTTATAATTGGGCTGTTAATATCTATTCTTAACAGGACAAGCTTGTCTTTTACATCAAAATCCTCTATTGTTTTTATTTTCATCTTAGTTCTCTTTTCATTAATGATAAAAATAAGGTTAAATATCTAACTATTCTGTTTTGGAAAGAATGAGTTTTGCTACGTCAACAAGCCTGTGAGAATAGCCTATTTCATTGTCATACCATCCTGCGATGCTGATTAAGTTGCCATTAACACTTGTTAATCCAGAGTCAAATATAACTGAACTTGGATTTCCTATTATGTCTGCGGAAACAATAGGATCACTTGTATATTCAACTATTCCCTTATATTTTGTTTCTGCAAGTTTCTTAAATAATTCATTTATTGTTTTTGGATTTGTTTTCTTTTCTACTTCTGCTATTATTGAACTGATGCTGCCATCTACAACAGGAACTCTTAATGCATATCCATCTAGCTTGCCTTTTAATTCTGGGAGAGCTTCTGTCACTGATTGACTTGCTCCACTCGTGCTGGGAACAATTTCATTTGCGGCAGCCCTTCCCCTTCTTAGGTCTTTTTTATCAATTCCATCTATCAGTCTTTGTGTGGCTGTATAGGCATGAGTTGTTATGAAAAAAGAATTTTTTATAACAAAATTGTCATTTAGAATCTTCATCATCGGAGCAACGCAATTGGTTGTGCAGCTTCCAGCGGAAATGATTGTGTGCTCTGGCAAAAGAGAGGAGTCATTTACTCTCGGGACTATTGTGATATCATTGCCTTTTGCTGGAGCAGAAATGAGAACCTTTTTTGCTCCTGCCTTTATGTGCTTCTCCGCTTCATGCCTGTTTGTGAACATTCCAGTACATTCTACTACTAAATCTACTTTTTCATTTTTCCAGGGAAGTTTTTCTGGGTCTAATTCGCTGTAAACTCTTATTTTCTTGTCTCCAAAATAGAGATGTTTTCCGTCATGCAACACTTTTTCTGTTGGGGCGGCGTGGACAGAGTCATATTTCAGCAAATAAACAATATATTCAATGTCCGATGAGTGGTTTATAACAAAGTCAAAAGGGACATTTTGCTTTATACATGCAAGAAAGAACTGTTTTCCTATTCTGCCAAAGCCATTTATTGCTACTTTAAACCTCTCCGGCTTCTCCTGCCTTGAAGCTTTTGGCTCTTTTTTGCCTTTTTTGATATTTTTGACTTTGTTTTTGGCAGACCTCTTTCTCTTTTTTGCCATTTTGGTACAATATAGAGATTTATTGGCATTACTTGTATTTAAACTTTGATGTCTATCGACGATATTTTTATCAAAACCGAATAAATAAGCTTCATTAACACGAACTTTTAGATTTGGAGTAAAGAACTATCAAAAAGTTATCTCAAGAATATATAGCCTCTTTTTTCACATTCTTTGGCTATCATATCTTTCCAATCGCCTTTTTCAAATGTATCTATGTAATAATTTTCCTTTTTGCCATTTTTTAGCTGTCTTTCGAGAGTTATTTCAGATGTTTTTTCATTTGGAAGAAGTTCAAGGGCTTCAAAAACTCTATATGCTTTGCCAAATTCCTTGACTCCTATTGAATTTCTTGCAATGTGCTTTTGCTTGTAGTATATGATTTCAAGAGTTCCAGCAGGAACAAGTCTATCATCTGCAGAAATTGGCCCTTCAATATCCAACCTGACTGTCATTCCAGAAACATTAACATTATCTATCTCTCTTTTATTTGGAGAATTCTCCAAGAGAAAGTAAAGCATGTCTATTAAATCAGAATTGATATTCATAAAAATAACACTAAGAAAATACTTTTAATGATTGTTGTTCTTGGGTGGTTTTGTTATATTAAAAGGTGCTAATTTTCTCGTGGGTATTCCATGACAATATTTTAAATGAACTTTAATAGTTTATTGTTGTTATTCTAAGATTTATCGCCCGCTGGCTTAACAGAAGCTTCTTGGCCAACAATAGCTTTTTATAGTAGAAGGGCTATTCTAACGAATGGCAGGTTATAAGGGTCCTAGAAGAGGAAGCAGTGATGGGGCATCTGGTTATAGTCGGAGTTGTGGGTGCGGACACCGGCTAGGAGAGAGACCATCCACGCTTGAGGAAGTTGTAACCATTTGGATAACTGCTGTTGCAGCGGCAGTCGTTGTTGCTGCGGCAGGATGTCTTGCTTATAGGGCTCTTCTGAAAGATAGACAGGAAGGGAAGGAAGAATAGCTATTTTAGGGCGAGTCTAAAAAACAAGTTTGCATTTCATTTATTTCTATAGCAGATTAGCAGTAAATATGCTAATTAGTTAATTTTTGTTAATTAATATGTATTATTAGAGACACCTGCTATTTTAATTCTCTGAGAAGATTGCTTTTTGCACCCAGACTGGAGATTACTGAAAGGGCTTGTTTGTGCCCGAAGTTTAAAGAAGTTTCAACGCCTTTTCCAGCCATCATACCATATACAAAACCGGAGGCAAACGCGTCTCCCGCTCCAGTTTTATCTATTGGATTTATCTTTGCTATATGCTTTGTGTAAATTATTTTTCCAGACAAGGCAGAGATTGCATCTTCTTCATTGGTTATTACAATTACCGCATTTGTATGTTCAGCAAGAGTTTCCAGCATTTGCTTTAACCTTGCTTTATCTGTCAAAATTGCTGCTTCTTCCTTGTTTAAAATAAAAATATCAACTATTTTTAGAATCCTTTTCAATTTGTTTAATCCTTGTTTTGCCAGATACTCTCCGATGTTTAATGCTATTTTGATTCCCTGTTTCTTTCCTTCTAGGGCAATTTTTTCTATTGCTTCAAAGCTTTCTTCTGGGAGAGATGAAATATAGAGCCATTTTGTTTCCAATGGAAAATGAATATCCTGAAACAAGAGAGAATTGTTTACTCCCTTATATCTTAGTATTGTGCTTTCATTTCTTCCTGGAATGATGACTGAATAGCCTGTTTGGCCTTGTTTGACCTTGCCAAGGAATTCAACATTTTCTTTTTTTAGTTCTTTGGCAACAAATTCCCCATTCATATCGTTGGCAATGCATCCTACGAAAGCCGTTTTTAATCCTAATCTTGAGAAAGCTATTGCAGAATTTGTTCCTCCGCCGCTTGTTGTAAACAACAAGTCTTCTATGAGTAATTTTTCTCCTAAATGGTGGGCTATGTCGTGGTGCTTTTTATTCTCAATTTTTTTGATAGGGCCTTTAGTTTTTACTATTACATCAACTCTTGCGCTCCCAATTGTTATTATATCGTACATTTTATGCTATTAGGTTTACAGGTTTATTTTTTATAAATGCTATTATGTTTTGCATTGTTACTTCAAGGATTCTTTGGACGGCTTCTTCTGAATAAAATGCTATATGGGGGGTAAAGACAACCTTTTCATTGCCTAATAAATCATGGTCTGTTGCAAGTTGCCTCATTTTTTTTAAGTCAAGTTTCTTTATATCATGAAGAAGCTCTTTTTCTTCTTTGATTAATTCTTCTCCTTCCAGAACATCTATTCCAAGTCCGGAAAGCTTGCCCGACTTGAGAGCAGCGACAACGGCTTTTGTGTCTACAATTGGGCCTCTTGAAGTGTTAATTAAAATCGCTCCCGTTTTCATTTTTTCAATCGTTTTTGCATTAATTAAATGGTGATTTTCCTTGTTGTAGGGAACATGCAAAGTGATAATATCTGAGTTCTTTAATAAATAGTCTAAGGAGACATATTTGCATTTTCTCTTTATTTCCTTGTTTGGGTGGTGGTCATTTGCCAATATATTCATCTCGAAGCCAGAGGCTATTTTTACTACATGAGAGCCTATTCTCCCTACACCTATCACTCCGAGTGTTTTTCCTTTTATGTCAAAGCCTTTTAATCCTTCAATTGAATAGTTTTTATTCACAGTGCGCAAATAGGCCTTGTGAATGTTTCTTGACAGAGCCAGGATAAGTCCAAAAGTATGCTCTGCAACAGAATTATCTCCATAATGCGGCGCTGTTGCTACTTTTATCTTTCTTTTCTTGCATTTCTTTAAGTCAATATGGTCAAATCCCATTGATCTTGTTGCAAGGAATTTAAGATTTGGTAGTTTGGAAAGAACCCCCTTATCTATTTTTGAATAAATAAAGATTGAAATAATTTCGCAGTTTTTTGCTTTTCCGGCATTTTCGTTATTTAATTCTTCTTTGAAGAAAAGCAGTTCTTCTTCTCTGAATATTGCTTTTAATATTTCTATTTCCCAATCATGAATTTCAAAGAAGGCTATTTTCATTTTCTCTTTTTGTTCCAGTTTCACCTCTTTAAGTTAGTAAAATGAGATATAAAAAGCTATCTTGCAGATCTTTTTATGGGTTATAACCTAAAAGAAGTTAATAATTATATTTGATTTTAACCAACATTGTTATCTTATTTATCGAATATATTTCATAGTACTAAGTTCTGTCAATATATTTTATCATTTTTGTATATGCAGATTATGGGACACATCTTCTGCAATCATCTGTAAATCGGGTTATTAGAAAAGCTTTAAATAGTGTTTAAACATTGTATAAACATGAAGAGTGAGCAAATTTTAGAAGTAAGGAAATGGGGGAATAGCGCAGGCATACTTGTCCCGAGAGAATGGCTTAATGGAATGGCTCGGGTAGAATTGATAACTAAGCCATTAAACATTAAAAAAGAGGTTATGAAGATTCTAGACCCCTATTTAGAAGAGATAATCGGGATTTACTTAGTTGGAAGTTATGCAAGAGGGGAACAGGAAGAGGACTCTGATATAGATATAATAGCCATCGCGAATAAAATTCAAAAAATTATTAAGCTCGGCAAGTATAATATTCAGATTTTAACAATGTCCGGACTACAAAATATGCTCTTAAGATATCCGATTACGATTATGCCGAGCATGACTGAGGCAAAAACAATTCTCAATGGCTCTCTTTTAGAAAAAATAAGAAGACTGCCTTTTGTCGGAAAGGATTTTTTACCATATTTAAGGGAGACTGGAAAAATGATAAAAAAACATAAAGAATTAATTGAATTAGATTCAAAGAAAAGTAATGAAATTTTACATTCGGGGGTTATTTACTCGGTAATTCTCAGATTGAGAGGAGTTTACATAATCAAGTGTTATCTTGATAAAAAAAGACATTCCAAATCTGGATTTTTAAGATGGCTTAAATTAAAAGCCATGCTTTCAGATGAGAAGTTTGAAACAGCTTATTCAATGTATAAGGAAGTCAGAGATGACAAAAAGGTTAAAACATCTGTTTCATTAGATGTTGCAAGGAAATTAGTAGATGCTTTGGAAAAAGAGGTAAACAAATTTGAAAAGAGAAAAAAGACTTAAAAAAGGAATAGACTCATTGGAAAAGCAAAAAGAGATTTATGAAGAGAAATTTGAGCGGGCTTTGACAGATAAAAATTATGAAAGAGCAGCATATTATACAAAGGAAATAAAAAGCATAGAAATTGCTGGAGATGACAAAGAAGCTAAGTTGCATAGGAAAGATAAAAAGAAACACATTTTAAATAACAAGGAGGTTAATTAAAAATATGTTGATTGCGGCTTTTCCG
>JAGVXK010000009.1 GCA_018303825.1 Candidatus Pacearchaeota archaeon | reverse complement strand
TGGAATGCAGGATATTTTTGCTGTTCAGTCGGAGCAGAATTTGAACAAGTATTTGCATATATAGAAAATCAATCGTTGCACCACGCGACGCAATAAGACCAACTGGACGCCTAGCCCTTTAGGGCTAGGAGGATGTCACAGATATTCTAGTTTAATTTATCCTGCAATTTCTTTCCACCCAAAGTATTTGCAGGTTGTATTCTGTCGGAGTAATTATTATTTACAGATGGATGTCGCTCTTTGGAGGCTTTAGTATATCCTACAAATTCTCTTATGGAAGGAACAACAACAGACAAATATAATGCTGAAACAAATGTTATAACAAGCGGGCGGAGATATTTATCTATTCTCTTTGGCACCTCAAAATACTTTCTTTCTATAAATTACCGATTACTTTGAAGTTTATAAAATTAAGGGTAGAAGATTCTTCCTGCATGAAGATTCTCAACCCCGCCTATTTTTCCAATAAGATATCTGAAATCAACTCCCCTTTTCCTGAACATATTCCATGCTGCTTCAATGCTTGGCAGCCATTCCATTCTTCCATCGCCTTTTCTTGCTATCTCCCCGTCCCAGTCCATAGGAGATTGATGTCCTATTATTCTCCCGACTCCAAATCCTAATATGGTTCTTGCGCATGTGTGGCAGGCATACCAGGGACAGAACATGGTTGAATTTTTAAAATCAGTAAATCCCATATCAAGTGCTTTCCAGAGAACTCTTTCTTCCGCATGACCCGTGTAAAAATATTTATCCGGTCTTTTTGTCAGTATTTCTTCTGTTGGTTCAATCCCCTCCATAACTCTATTTGCTTCAATTGCAATAGGTATGCCGTCATTTCTTATAAGCTTAGCAGAATTCCAAGTGCTTTTATCATGAGAATACTCTTTTGCATATTGATAGCATTCTTTAAGGTATGCAAAATGTCTATCCAAATCCTCTTTTATTATATCACCCATCTTATCAGATGCACAATATTCAAGGTATTTAAACATATATTGAAAAGAACATATATTTTAGAATTTGAGATTCAATCATCCGTAACCAAATTACCATCGCAAATTATCACAGCATTTTATTAAGAATAAGGTTAACATTGTATCTTCCTAATCCCTAGTAATTTTAAGTCATAACCAATTGGCTCAACAAAGCATTGAGAAATTAAAAATATCAAAATCAGTTAATTTATATATTGCTTTTATTTCCAGTTTATATGAACCTCATCATAGACTTCATAGTCCATATAGACAAATACATAAACATTATAATTCAGAAATTTGGAATTCTTACATATGCAATTTTATTCTTGATTATTTTCCTGGAAACAGGTCTTTTGGTAACTCCTTTTCTTCCCGGAGATTCTTTATTGTTCGTTGTAGGAACCTTTGCTGCTTTAGGCTCTCTAAATGTCGTTTTAATCTTTTTCCTGCTTTCCCTTGCCGCTATTTTGGGAGATTCATTTAATTATTTTCTTGGAAGTTATTTTGGAGAAAGATTTTTTTATGAAAAAGGGTGGATAAAAATAGAAAACTTAAACAGAACAAAAGAATTCTTCAGAAAATATGGGAGCAAAACAATAGTTATTGCAAGATTTCTTCCCGTTGTAAGGACTGTGGCTCCATTTATAGCAGGGGTTGGAAAGATGGACTATCTAAGATTTTTAATTTATAATGTTCTTGGAGGCATAGCTTGGGTAGCTCTATTCCTTTTCGCAGGTTTCTTCTTTGGTAACATTTCTTTCATAAAAGAAAACTTAAGTCTAGTAATAATTGCAATTATAATATTGTCATTCACACCAGCAATAGTTCAATACATAAGACATAAAATTAAATAAAATTATCTTAGTAAATACTGCAAATTATGATTTGTAACAATCAAAGAAATAGCTCCAATGCCATAAAGAAATAGGTTTTCTGCAGTAGTTGCCTTGCTTTTATCAGACCTCAATTTATTATTGAGATATTTACAACCAAGAAAAATCAAAGGAGTGGTAATCAGGGCCTCATAGCAAATCAGCCCCTTGTGATCCCCCATTATCTGCATTATATGCAATGCTCCAGGTTTAATTTCTTCTGCAATAGATCTTTCCAATCCAACCCATGTTGTTGATAAATCTAAAGCTCTCCCAAAAGCGCAAAATCCCAATGCAATGGTCTTGTTATTTATTTTTTCAATCATATTCATAAAATAAGCCAAATTAAAAGGTATTTATTTTTATATGTAATCATTAATATCTTTATTATAGTAATGTTCAAGAAGTGAAAAGTTTAAATATCTCATGTTAAAAGAATAAGCATGGCAATTAATTATTGTGCTTTCAGAGAAAACACCGGTTGTGTAAGAGAAGGTGGCAGCGAATATAGTGTCCGATTGCAAGACTTGGACGTTACTATAACTGTTCCGTTCTTATGGAAACATTATATGCTTGATCACCTTGTTCAGCCAAATCAAAAAGAAAGAGAGATAATAATGAAGGCAGACCCATCAAGGGCAAACAGGCAGCTTCCAAAAATCCAGTTGCTTTCATCAGCAACGACAAAGGTTTTGCACATCACAACAAATCTTTTAGGATACTCTCATCAAATTGGCTTGCAACCAGATATTCAGTTCATAAATAAATTAGAATCAATCTTAAGACCGTTTATCCCACTAGAAGAAAGATCCAGAACCCTATAAGATTTTAACAATCCTTTTTTAGTATAACTAAGTAGTGAAAAACATAAAGAAAGCTTAAATAAGAGACATATTCATGCTATAGCATGGAAATAAGGAGAGCGGTGGCGGCTATCGGACTGGCAGGTCTGTTAACTTGCTCAAGTGCATGCAACAGAAAAGTTGAATACAGTCAAGTAAATAGTCGCGAGCCAATTGAAGCAGCAGTAGTTGAAGAGCTTGGCTCTTCATTAGGGTACCAGCATCCATGCTATGCGCTCGTTCTTACAAATCAAAATAAGACATATAGATTAAGAGTTATGGAAAGAACAGAGAATTCAAGAAAACCAATTATTTGTTTGCTGAATGAAATCGCGGCCGGGACTAATATATTGATTTATCCTGACGAGTGGACAAATATTGGCGAAGATGGCATGGGTTCTATATCAAGTGAGAGTATAAACTTTTCTCCGAAGGCCAAGAAAGAATAGTTAATTTAGTGTATTTTTATTTCTTCAATGACTTCATTTAATAAAGAATCCCAGTCTCCCTTTTTCTTTTGCCTGAATAATCTCATACTTTTATACCAGGGGCTGTCGTTTCTTTCAAGAAGATACCTCCAATCCGGAATAAAAGCCAGCAAAGTCCATACCGGTTTTCCCATTGCTCCAGCAAGATGGGAAATAGAAGTATCAACAGATATAATCAAGTCCATATTTTCAATTATCCCAGAAGTATCAGCAAAGTCATCCATTTCATTATTCATATCAATTATTTCTGTTTTTTTTAATTCTTCGGAATAGTCTCCCTTCTGCAATGAATATATCTGTACATCTGGGATTGTCTCTAAAATTTTAAATTTATCAATATTTGCAGACCTATTTTTATCATTATCCTGCTTGGGATTTCCCGCCCAGGCAATTCCTATCTTGAACTTCTTTTCATTTGTCTCATTTTTTATCTTTTCCTTAAATTTTTCAGCAATCTCTTTACCTGCCTTTAAATAAGGAATTTTTTTAGGAATATTTTCTAAATTGGTTTTGAAAATCTCAGGAAGACTCATAAGATGAATATAGCAGTCGAACTCAATATTTGGAACACCATTTTGTTTTTCAATTATCTCATCAACCCCTGGAAGGTTATTGAATAATCTTTTAAGTTCTTTTCTGCATTCCAAGATAACATACCCATTGAGCTCTTTAATTAATGGAATGTATCTGATAAATTGAATACTATCTCCAAAACCCTGCTCTGAAAGAACAAAGATTCTTTTTCCATTTAAATTGGAACCATCCCATTTAGGTTTATTAAAAACTCTAGAATCTGTTGGACTTCTTTTTTTGAATCTATATTCATATTCTTTCCATCCTTCTTCAAACCTTCCTAGAAGAAGCAAAATAAGTCCCCTATTGAAGTGAGCATCGGCGAAACCTGAGTTTAACTCAATAGATTTATCATAATGCATCAATGTTTTTTCAAGTTCTCCTTTGTCTTTATAATAAACTCCAAGATTATAATGTGCCAAATAGGCATTATTATATTTTGGGTTCAATTCAAGGGCTTTTTCAAAATTTTTTGTTGATTCTTCCTCATTTCCAAGAGAATCATAGACCATTCCGAGATTTCCGTAATAAATTGCCATTTTCGGCATGATTTCAATGGCCTTTTCAACCAATCTGGCCGCTTCCTCATGATTTCCGGTCTGATGTGCAATTAACCCAAGCAAGTGCAGTGCATCAGGATTATCAGGATATTTATCCAAAATTGCTCTGTAAATAATCTCTGCCTCTTGTAGTTCTCCATTTGAATGTTTCTTTAATGCACTATCAAGCGCTTCTTTCACTGTGACTTCTTTTTCCATTAAATTAAACAAAAAGAACTTATTATATATCTTTCCAAATCACCAAAAACAATCACTGAGAATTATTGAGGTAACTGGCCAGTACCCAGGCCAGGTGTTGTCATCGAAGCAACATCTGCTTGATAATAATCTTTGGCAGTAAAGCCGAATATTCCTGCTAGGATGTTAGAAGGAAACCTTCTTACTGCAATATTATACTGCTGGATTGCTTCTATATATCTTCCTCTTGCAGTCGTGATTCTATTCTGAGTTCCTGAAAGCTCATCAGTAAGAGCAACATACTGTGCATTTGCCTGCAGGACCGGATAATTCTCTGCCACCGCATTCACAAAAGCAACTAATCCATTGGCCATTTGAACTCCGGCAGTGTCTTTCGCCTGCACACTATGTGCGTTTTGCCAGCTTGTTCTTGCTGCAATAACATCTTTGACGAATTTTGTCTCCACACTAACAGAACTTGAAACAACAGAAACAAGATTTGGAATCAAATCTGCCTGCCTTTGATATTGATTTTCAACTTCACTCCACCTTCCATTAATGGCCTGATCCATGCTTATAAATCTATTATAACTTCCAGCCACCCAAAAGATTAATACAAGAACAATAACTGCTACAACAATCCATGTCCATGCTTTCTTAGAAATACCTTTAGCCATTTCAATACATCTTTTTTTAATTTATAAACTTATCTCCCAGCTCCTCCGCCACCGCCAGCTCCTCCGCCAAAACCGCCGCCTCCGAATCCACCACTTGATCTTCCTGAAGGAAGAAAGAGAGGTATAAACCAGGGCCAGGAAGACCTTGGCTTTTTAGAGTATGCGGCACGGGCAATTATCTTCATAATAAATATGACTATGACTATTATAAAAATAATAGATGTTATATCTATTTGTGAAACGTCTTTTGGAGAAGCCTTTTCAGATAATATTTCTTCCCTGTTTTCAAATAAAACATCTGATAAAGCAACAGAAAAGTCAATTATTCCTTGTTGCACATCTCCTGCATCTCTTCGTAGGACATAGTTTTCATCAAACAATCTTCCTATTTTTGAATCTGGCAGTATTCCCTCTACACCGTATCCAGTCGCGGCGAATATTTTATTTATATCTTTAACATATAATATAACAATACCGTTATCTTTATCGCTCTTTCCAACACCCCATGTCTGCAGTATCCTTACTGCATAATCACTTATCGCCTCAGTTTCAATTGTATCAAAGCTCACAAACACAGCTTCTGCGGTTGTGTTTGTATCTACTTCATAAAACAATCCCTTAAGCATTGCGCTATTGGATGGATTAAGAACATTTGCAAAATCATTCACATATTTATCTTTATATTGTGGAATGTCTAATGCACTAACAAAACCAGCAAGATTAAAGCACAAAACACCAAGCAAGATTATAACAATCAACATACCTGTCTTTTTCATAAACCATTGAATAATATGCAATTTATAAATCTACTCAGGAAAAGGAAATAATGTTTATTTTGCATAAATCTATTTAAAAGGTATCTTTTTACTAATCAAATGGACATACGAGTTCAATTAGCTGACAAGATAAGGCTAAGAGGCATCGTAGAATTCCCTGAAGCTGTTGTCGAATCTACAGAATATAGGGGCATAAAGAAAGAATCGGAGAGAATATGGCGAAAAGAACTTAATAGAAGTTATCGGCCGCTTAAATTTCCAATTTGTTGCGAATATTGTGTATTTGTAAGGGAAAGAATGTGGCATTGCGGCAATCCAAAATCAGCTCAAAATTATTTAAATGTCATGCCCAATAATGTATGCCCCCATTGGCTGCCAAATCAGGGGTTAATGATGTTTCTGCATAGGCAATATCTAAAGAAAGAACTAAATAAATAACCACTTCCTCTCTTTTATGTTTAAGTTTTTTTATAAGCCCACACAATGAATTTAATTTATTTTTCCCAGTTGCACTTCGGGCAATACATCCCTCCGCCACGCCATTTGTCTCTTAATTTAACGCCACAATTAGGACATTCATCATTTGCTATGGCTTTTTTTCTTCTTGCCATTCTATTTTCCCTTTTCAGTATACTCTCCTTGGACATAAAAACATAAGGAAAATCAGGTATAATTATCTTTCTAAAACTCAATTACGCCAGAAGTGGACTTTACTGGGAATTGAACAGGAAGAAATTGCCAAATATAAAAAATAAAAAAAGAAATAAATAATCTATTTATTTTATAGCTTTTATTATAGCGGCAATTACTCCGATGACTGTTCCTATCACTACAATCCATCCAGCTACAGGAACAACTGACTGAACAAATGGAACAGTTAAAGTTCCAGAAATCATTCCGAATCCTACAGCCAAGGAAACAATCACACCAACAATCCAAAGCACTACTTCAAGTAAACCTTTCTTTGCCATTATTTGCACCTCTTTATTAAGCCAATAATGCAATGTATATAAAACTTTCTCTAATCGCAAAATAGTATTACGCCCAAACCGGACTAATTGAAATTTGGGGTAATATGTGTAAAAATTAAGAATAAACAATGACCATTTGATTAAATGTTACTATAAATATCTGTTTAACTAAAAGCCAACTTTATAGAATTATCGAAATTGAATTGTTATTCAGAATTATTTTGGTTAATGTTTAGCCATAACTGCTTCTTTTCCTTCTTCAGCAATTCTATCAACTAATTTATCAATACCCTCATACATTCTTTTTCTATAATCTCTTGCTTGTTCGCTTCTCACTGGTTGCGCTTTTATTCCTGTAGAACCCCAATTATCTTTACCATATCTAACTCCGATTATATCTGAGTAATCTCTCCAGTCAGTAACACCAGCAAAACCAGATGTTTGCCCACTATGACCTGAAACATCAGCTCCAGCACCAACTAAAACTCCAAACTTTATTTTAATCTTTCCCTTACCTAATTTATCTAACACATTTTGAGCTAATCTTTTTGTGCCTCCAGAACAAACCCAGTCATCTAATACTAAAACAGTTGGTTTCTTTTTGCATGCTAATATCTCATCTACTAATGGTTGTATATGCTTTTCAGTAGCTTCTTGAGTATTGCTCTTACTAAATCTTCTAAACCTAATTGTCCCATCAGCAGTTGGAAATCTTCCGTATAACCTTTTATGCAATCTGAATACTGCAAGACCTAATAATCTTGCTCCCCTATCACTTGCTACTACAAAGTCGGGTTGAGTCTGATGTATATATTCAACTATTGGTAATGCAAATTCTCCGATGTTATCTGCATTAATTGAGGCAGAATCTCCTAAAGTTAAATTAAGTCCTAATGGTGTAGATTGAATCTTACTAAAATTATTACTTATAATGTTTAAAATATTGTAATTTTTAATAATCTCTTCCTTAAATTCCTTTTTTAAATCGAAGTATTTATTATTCTTTAAAATTATATTTTTATTTTCATAAATATTATCTTTAATGAGTTTTTTAATCAAGTATTTTGACAATAGACCTACAGAACTCCCCAAATCTTCTAATTCTCCATATTTTCCTTTTTTCTTGGGCAATCTAATTCTTAAATCATCATCTTCTTCTCTTAGTTCTTTTGGTTCACCTAAATCAATACCTAAATCCCTATACTTCTGCCTTAATCTATCATCTTCAGCAAGCAAATCCTTTTTTGGCTTTTTCTTTTTACCACTACCTAAAAGGTCTGCATATTTATCTCTGAAAATCTCTTCTAAATTTGTCATTTTTTACTTTCAGCTCCTTCATTATATAATGCATTGTTTGATAAATAATTTACTATTTCACTTATTGAATCAAAAGGTTTTATCAATTCTCTATCTACATTTAACGGAATCTCAATCTCTCCTTTTTTAAATCTTGAGAGAACATCTGAAGCTCCTCCAGAATTTTGTAAACAAATAACTTGTTTTCCTAAAAATAAGCCTTTTAATGCTTCGTCAATTGTTCCAACTGAACCATTAACTAAGACTAATAAATCAGCCACTGCTCCAACATAAGACCTTCTTTCTTCCATATCCTGACCTACTTTTTCTACTCTTAAAACTCTATTTTTTGTTTTTCCAGCAAGTTTAAAATATTCTTGTGGAGGTTCAAGGTCCATATTAGGAAATAGAACAAAGAATTTATCATCTACATCTTTCCCCAAACAATAATCCACTATTCCTCTGTATACATCAATACCGACACCCGAAACCCCCCCCGTGAATAAACTTCCCTTATTGTCTACAACTTGTCTAAGTTCATAACCCAGTCTATAAGCATCATCGCCGTCATAATCAGGCAAAGGAGATGTAGCTCCAATTATCCCAATGATAGGATGTTCATGTCTCGCAGTTATTTCTTCTAATTTCATTTTTGGACAACCTCCTCAATCTTTTTAATTACTTCCCTTGAAGGTATATTCTGGACATTCTGGTCACTGCCATATCTTGAAATAACATTTAGTCGATTATTATAGGGGGCATATTTTGCTGGAGAAGTTGCACTATATAATCCGATTACTTTTGCACCAACAGCATCAGCTATATGTAAAACCCCCGTATCAGGACTTACAACTGCTCCTGCTTTAAAAGCAAGACGAGCAAAGTTTTCTAAATCAAAAGCATAACCTTGTCTTAAAACTGTATTAAATACTCTCCCCTCTTCTCTTTCTATTCTTGATGCCATATCAAAAGAGTCTTTATCTCCGACTAAAACTACAGTTAATCCATTATCAAGACACCAAGATGCTGTTTCACTATAACCTTTATCGTTCCAAACTTTTCTACCTAAACTTGCCCCAAGATTCAAAACAACATAGGGTCTATCGCTCTGCAATCTCCAACCAGAATTTAGAGTCGCATCTTTTTGTTTGTCAACTGCTAAATCAAAACTCATCACTCTTGGAATCTTCAAATAATCTACAAATCCTAAAAATCTATCAACCATGTGTTTTCCATCTGTAGGGAATCCTGCATCTCTTAAATCTCTCTCGCAAACTTGCTCTGGACAGGTTATACTATCTATAGTAAAATCTTTAGGAATTAATGCTAAATCGAATTCTTGACCTTCTAAATATTTCTCATAAATTAATTTTTCTAATCTATATTTTTCTTTTGTATCTCCTCTTACTGATGCCTGCCATCTATCGTTTGCTAAGGAGTCTTCAGAAGGTTTTGGTAAATATCTTGGAGTGTTTTTTAGAAATCCAATTAATCTTAAAATCCCCTCTTTATCTCTTGGCATTGGAACATGAATACTCGCTTGAGGATATGCTCCTCTTAAAGAATGAAGCAGAGGTAATGAAAATATCATATCACCTATTCCTCTTGGGGGAGCATACAAGATTCTATGAACAGTTTCGTTTTTCATTTTGAAATTGTCTCCTCTAAAATTTGGATATTTATTTCGACAATAGTGTGGGGTTTTAACTCGTCTCTTAATAGCTTAGGTATGACTATAATTGAGTTTTCTCCTTGACTTGCGATTTTTTTTCTGATAGTATATTCTTTTTTTGCCATCATAATAAAGTTATAATTTTCTTATATTTTTAGGGGCGTCTTGCCCTTTATAAATCTTTCTAATTTGTTATTACTCCAGAATGATACACGCCCAAACCGGGAATTGAACCCGGGTCTCAACCGCGACAGGGTTGTGTACTAGCCGTTATACGATTTGGGCATTTAATGATAAAATGATTTAAGTTTTGTGGTTTTTAAATGTTTATTTTAAGATTTTCTTCGGACAAAAAATAAGATTGATACTTTAAGTATTTTATCAAAACTCAAAAAAAACTTGTATTTAGAAAGGTATTTAAATTGAAATTGATTTGAGAAAACATGGAATATAATGTAATAATTGAAAAGGATGAAGAAGGATGGTTTGTGGCCAGTGTTCCTGAAATTCAGGGGTGCCACACACAGGGCAAAACAATCCAGCAAGTGCTTGAAAGGATAAAAGAAGCAATAGAGGTTTGTTTAGAAGCAGACGGAAAAGAGATTATAAAGCCCATGAAGTTTGTAGGCATTCAAAGAGTCGAAGTAGCTACCAGTTAAAAAATGACAAAGCTTTCTAAGGTTTCTGGAAAAGAGATGTGTAAAATATTAGAAAAACTTGGATTTGAGAAAGTATATGGAAAGGGAAGTCATGTAAGGTTTAAACATCTTGATGGAAGAAGAACGGTAGTACCTGTTCATGGAAATGAAGATCTTGGACCTGGGCTTTTGTTGGAGATATTAAAGCAAGTCAAATTGTCTAGAGAAGATTTTGAGAAGCTGATTTAGGAGTTAGTATATTCGTACCTTTATTATCATGTACTAGCCGTTATACGATTTGGGCAGACAAAATATACTTGCGAAGAGTGTTTTTTAAACTTTTAGATTTGTTAATTAGAATGCACACTAATAACCAGCAGATATATGATAAAACCAATATAAGCTATATATAATATTTGAATTTATTACCATTGCCTTTCATTATGTTTAATTCTTTTGCTTTAGCACCTTGCTTTCCCTAGGCTTTTCTAAAGGCTATTGCTAAGTCTTATTGATTTCAGTTGCTGCCTGCTCAGGATTGTCCCTGCTAACCTTCCATGAAAGAACCTTTGAAACTCCTTCTTGCATGCTTGCGCCGTATAATAGGTTGTTGTTTAGAATAATGGCATCATTGTGAGTTATAACAATATACTGCCCTGATTTCATGTACTGGTTTAATAAAGCAGCAAGCCTTTCCGAGTTTCTTTTATCAAGGGCGGCATCAATTTCATCGAATATATAGAAGTGATACGGTTTGAACTCCTGTATGGCAAACAGCAAGGACAGGGCGACAAGTGTTTGCTCTCCGCCAGAAAGAGAAGTCACATCGAAGTACTTTCCCTTTGCAAGCTTTACGATTATATTGATTCCTCCAGCGAATATATCTTCCTGATTCTCAATTTCAAGATAAGCATGCCCCTTTGCAGATAGTTTTGCAAAATTTTCAGAGAAAAGAGCATTTATTCCTTTGAATGTCTTCATAAATTCTCTTGTCTTTTTCTTATCTACTTCTTCTATAATTTTCAAAATCTCAATCTTTTCTTTTTCAATTGTACCTGCTTTATCTTGAACAATATCATACTCTTTCTTAACCTCTTGATATACTTGCAATGCTCTCATGTTTATATTTCCTATGACTAAAAGCGATTCCTGTGCCTTCCTCAATCTTTCCTCTAAATGTTGTATGCTTCCCTGAAGCAATTCAACTCCAGCAAACTCGCTTAACTCCATGTTTGTGGCATCCAATTCAGCATCTGCTTTTGCTTTTCCAATCTTTAAATAATTTGCTTGCTCTTCAACAGCTCGAATTTCATTTTGCAGCTCAGCCATTTTAATGTTATTATTATGTATTTCTTTCTGCATCTTATCTCTCTCTTGAAACATCTTATTGAACCTTTTTGTTAATTCTTCTTCCTGCTTTTCCTTTTCATCAAGCACATCTATCTTTTTGTCTAAAGCAGATGTTATCTCTTCAATATCTTCCTCAACTTCTTTCAGTCCTTTCTTGCTTTGCTTTATAATTGTGTTAAAACTTTCAAGGTCTCTTTGCTTGTATAAAAGAAGATTGTCTATATTCTCATCATTTCTGGATGATATTTCCTCTATTTCAAGCATCTTTTTATGATATTGCTCTTCTATTCTATCTATTCCCTCTCCTGCTTTTTCAAGATTAATTCTTTTTTCTTCAAACCTCTTCAATTCATTTTTCAATACTTTCTCTTCTTCCACTATTTTCTTTAATCTTTCCTGTTTTTCCTTTGCATTCTTATGCTTGTTCAGCTCAAATTCAAGCCTTGTTATGCTCTCTTCATTTGATTTTATCTCATTAGCAAGCTTATGCTTAATCTCCATTGTTCGCGTAATTTCTTCATTTGCCTTTTCTTTTTTCTTTCTAGCTATCTCAATTCCTTCATCTGCTTCATTGAAAACATGTTTTACATGATCCCCCGTTATTTTTGTCTGGCATAATGGGCAGACATCTATGTTGTCAAGCTTATTCTTGATATCTCCAAGCCTTTTTATTTCAAAATCAGAAACAGACACTATTTTTTCATTTTCAATTTGTGCCTTTTCAATACCTGTGATTTCTTTATTCTTTTCAATAAGCTTTTCCTTTTGGCTTTGTATTGCTCTAATGCATTCATCTTCTGTTTTATGGTTCAATTTAGAAAGCTCTTCTTCTATTTGCCTTAATAATGATTCCGATTCTGCATTTGTTTTTGCAATCTGTCTTTCCTTTTCATTTTTTCTTTCTTTGATAGAATTAAGTTCTGACTCTATAGCTATTAGTTTTTTTCTTTCCTCTTCTATTATTGTTAATTCATTCTTCTTTTCCTTCAATTCTGCTGCTTTCTTTGCTGTTATAGGCGATTCTTTCTTTAATTCCTCGATTTCCTGCTCTAATTCGGGAATAGAATTACTGACCTGTTCTATTCTCCTCTCTATTTCTGTTTTTTTATTCTCATAATTCTCTTTTCTTACCTTCAATCCCTCTATTTCCGATTTCAAATTTACTATCTGCTCCTGCAATTCCCCCTGTTCAACTCCTGTTGCTCTTTGTATTTCTTTATTTATGCCATTTATTTTTTCGTCAAGAACCTGATTATCCTTTTCTACTTTTTTTCTCCTATTTATTATTTTCTCCTTTTGTTCGTTTTTATCCTGAATGGACTTTAAAATAGAATGAATTTCTCTCTTTTTTTCCTCGCTCCTCTTGTGCAGTATTGTTGCCTTTGCTCTTTTCACTGTGCTTTGGAGCTCATTGTATTTTTCTGCCTGTTCCTTTTCTTTTTCAAGATTCCTTAAAAAAATTCCCCTTTCCCTTAAAATGGCACCTATTTCTTTGAGTTTTTCATCCGTCTTTTCCAGCTCATGCAGTGCTTTTTTCTTTCTAGATTCATAAACGGCTATTCCTGATACTTCCTCAATGATTTTTCTCCTGTCTTCTGAGTGCATTCTTACAATGCTCTGTATTTGCCCTTGCAATATCAGATTGAAGCCGTAAGGGTCTATTCCTGCCTGTGCAAGTGTTTCAAGGATCTCTGCGCTTGTCTTTATTTCACCATTTAATTTGTATATGCTTTGCCCATTAACCCTTACCGTTCTTCTAATATGAACCTCATCTTTGTCTATGTTAAATCCCCTATCTGTATTATCAAAAATAATCTCAACAAAAGCTTCTCTTGATGGCTTGATATACTTGCTTCCCATAAATATTAAGTTTCTTGCTCTTGCAGCCCTCATTGACTTTATGCTTCTCCTTCCCAAAACGAAGCAAATTGCATCTGCAATGTTAGATTTTCCGCTGCCATTCGCGCCAAGTATGCAGTTAACCCCCATACTAAAAATTATCTCTGTCCTCTTTGCAAAGCTCTTAAAGCCCTGCATCACCAGCTTTTTTACATACACCACTTATAATGAATGGAATAAGTGTATATAAAAATAACTATGCTAAAGCCAGTGTATAAGCCAGTCAGAATCATCCAACAACTTCTTTCTTATAAAAAAAGAAAGGCTACTAAATTAAAAAAGTAAAAAAATAAAAATTATGTTTAGTAGTAGCTTTCGCCGAACTCTTCGGACTTCTTAGGTTTTCTTGTAAGCAAAACTATTAAGACAACAAGAAGAACGACAAAGATTATAGCCAAAATGACTGTCAATAGGACAGTAGCATTTCCGCCAGCAATCTTGCTTCCTTCAACGCTTGCCATATAGTTTACGCTCTGAACAAGAGCTCCATCACTGTGTACGTTAACACCAAAGTTGTATTTTCCAGCTTTTGCGGCTGAAACTTCTAATTTAACTGTTCTGCTAGATCCGGCAGGGACTGCCAAAACTGAATCATCGCTAGTAACTGTTAAACCGGTTGGTGTATCCAATACAAGACTGTATACTCTGATTTTGTCTCCAGAGTTTACTAGTGTCAAGCTGTAAACAGCTTTCTCACCAGCAGCAAATGTCTTGCTTGAACCAGAGCTAACAATGCTTGTGTCTGCACCAGCACCAACAACAGCAACTTTTCTTACTGTAGTTGTAACTGAGTCACCATTGTAAGCTTCTATTTCAACAGTGTAGACTCCAGCAGGAGCATCAGAAGGAATTCTTAAAACTAGCCTTCTTTCAGCAGCGTCTTCTTTGTCAGGATCAACAGTATCAACACTGGATAAGTCGCCAAAGTATCCTTTAGCTTCTATTCCCAATGCAGGTATACTTGCTCTAACAAATGTATCTTCAGCAAGGTGTCTTCCTCTGTTCTTCAGCACTATATCTAGTGCTAATGAACTTCCGGCTTTCACTTTGCTGTCCATTGCGACGTCCAAAACATCAACAACATAAGATTCTCTTTGAGCAGCTATCGAGACAGTTGTTTCAATACTGTCTCCATTTCTGGCTTCAACAACAACATTCAATTCCAAACTTTCACTTGGATCAATGTTGCTTGGCATTTGGACCGAAACTAATCTGCTGTATGTGCTGTCTTGCAATACATCAAATCTTTCAGTGACGGCTGAGTATTCTCTTCCGCCAGAAATCCATGCCTTTACTCTTACATCATCTACTGTTTGGTCGGCTGTGAATTCAACTCTTACTGGCAAAACATCGCCAGCGAAAGAAGCAACATTCACAACTCCGCCCGCAGCATCTACACCATTAACTTCCACATGATTGATGGTTCCAAGTGCGCTTACAGCGCTGACTGCAAAAACAGCCAGCAATAAAGCAGCTACAAGAAAGACCAATTTGTTTGTGTATGTCATGGTTTATGTATAAATTTAGTTAAAATCCCTATCATTTTTCGCTTTATAAACTTTATGGTGACAACAATACAAATATCATTATATAGTGATAAAAAGATTTATAAAGTATACCATGTTATACCAGTCATGGACATTACAACTATCAAATTAAACAAGCAGACAAAAGACAGGATAGATAAATTAAGAAGCTACAGAAGGGAAAGTTACGACGATATACTACAGAAAATCTTGGAAATTCTTAATCTTGTAAGAACAGAGCCTGACAGAGCCAGGTCAAAGCTCGTGGCGATTGACAAGTTAAAAGCCAGCGAGAAAAAATAATTATTTTTCTTTACACAGAATTTTCACAGGAAGTCAGGGTCTGATACTTTGGTATACTAGTTTCAGTCAGTCTCATTTAATTCAAAGCCAGTTTTATTTAACTTTATTTTGTGCATTTTAGAAACATTTTAAAGCATAATTTAAGCATCTGCACTAGGTAAAATGAAACACCAAAGAGAGTATTTCAAGCAAAGAAGACCAAATGATTGCTTTGGTTTAGCAGTCTCTAATTGTCTGCTTGAGATTGGAGATGAAAGAATGGCTTCAAGATTCTATAAAAATTATTTAGGTCATCCTTATGTTGAACGAGATGGCTCGATAACAGGCTTTCTTGCGCCGATAGTGGTAATAGATTTAACACATGGAGAATATATCTCAAGAAGATACTGCCCTCCAGAGGAGATAGAAAGAATAAATAGCAATCTTAAAAGCCTTATTGGTATTAATCCTCTGATAAATGCTCTGTTAAAGCATTTATGGGGCGAAATAAGGAATAGCCATTCAATATTAGAGCAAGGAATAATAAAAGACATAAAATTCCCGCGCATTCTTGCATTAGATAATGGATTTCCCAATGTCCACACATTATTAGACATAGGAACGCACTTTATAGACAGAAATGGAATTACTCCTGCTGATAGGACAAATAGGCATCGTAAGATAATGGCCGCCTATTCAATAATAAAAGCAAGGTAGTCCTATCTCATCTTCTCATAAATCTTCAACCCTTCAACAGAATCTTCCACAAGAGTTGGAGATTCATTTACAATAACGATGTCTTTGTCTTTTGGCAAATGGCTCAACAGCTCCTGCCATTCCTTTTTTTTTGTTGTTCTGTGGTTTCTTTCTCCCTTTTCATTGTAAATAATTCCTGAGAAATGAACATGCCATTCTTTTCCCGAAAACAACTTAACTACTTTATCATAATCAATCTTCTTATTTCTTGCAAGAATATGTGCAAAATCAATGCAAAATGAGCATCCAGTTTCCTTTACAAGCCTTGAAATCTCTTCAACACTTCCAAACACATTTATCTTTCCCATTGTTTCTGGAGCAATCTTAATTTTCCATTTTTTCTTTTTTATATCATCCATTATCTCCAAAATTCCATGTTTTATTATTTGGTAGCTCTTTTCCTTGTCTTCCTCAGTCTTGCCTTTGTTTGTATAATATCCTGGATGAAATACAACTGTCTTTGCTCCAAGAAGTTCCCCAATATTACAGCAGTCAAGAATTCTTTTTTTTGTAGCCTCTCTTTTCGCTTTTTCCTCGCTATTAAGATTAACCCAATATTGTGCATGAATCGAAAGGGAAATTCCAAGTTCTTTCGCTTTCTTGCCTATTCTTTCAGCATCTTCCTTGCTTTTTATGTAGGGTCCATATGTGAATGCTATCTCACATGCCTTTAAACCAAGTTTATGATATTGCTCTAAGACTGCTTCAGCGGTTTTTATTGGACCGAGTCCAGCAGGACCGAATCTAATACTCATTCATAAAATAAGAAAAGTCATTTAATAAATATTTGTAATGATGGTTCTGTTAAATTAAAAGATGACAGCTAATTTCATCATCAATATTTCATGATAATATCCTAAACAAACTTTGATATTTTATCGTTGTAATCTTAATATTTATCACCAGTTGGTTTAACAAAACCGGAATGATAAGAAGGATTAAACAGCACTTCTTAGATTGTCTCCAATCTGGCCAAGGTTATCAACAATGTAAACATAAAGCTTGTCTATGACAATGCCTTGCAATTCCTCTTTCAATCTTCCATGGCATCTTCCTAAGTCTGATTCAGGATATTTTGAAATTCCTAGAGAATATGCGCAGTCCATGGAATAACCTCTTAATTGCTCTATGTCTAATGTTCCTTTCTTCGCTTGCAACAACTTTACCCTCACAATGCATTCTCCATTGCTTTGCCCAAGAATTGTATATCCCCAGGTGGCTTCGCTTCCTTCATTTATAAAATTCATTTTCTTGCAGTTAGACATTGCATCTTTGAAGCAGCCGTAATCTGCGCATATTTTATAATTAAAATAACTAAAATAAACAGCAACAATGATTAATATAAGTATTAAAACAGACAGAACAACAATGATTCCAGTCTTCTTGTCCTTTTCCATGTTATGCCATGCCTCTTTTATACCCATTCATTAAACAAATAAACTTTGTATTTAAATTTACTCCTTTTTATTTCTGCTTTGGTCTATTTCTGTCAACTTGCCAGTATTTGAAATGCGGTCTTATCCACCATGAATGGAATTTTAGATGAACAAGGCCTTCGAAGAATATTTCCATTAAATGATCATCAAGAACAGTTCTGAGAAACGATCTTCTTGGTTCTGGAAGCTCTGGATCATATGGATTGATTCCGGTTGATAGCCTAACCCTTCTTCCTACTCCATTATCCGCAGGAATAATCCTTTCATATGCCAGAGAGAATCCTTTGTAATATCTGCTTGGTTCTAATGGAAAGTGAAACACTTCTTTATTGTCAACGAGTATGTATAGTCCATTTTTGTTTTTCTTGAAATCAAGTCTTTTGCCTCCAAGTTTTATGCTGACCTTTTGCATCCCTTCAATTCTATAGCTTCCATCAGGTCTTGTTCCTCCACATTCTCTAATGAACAAGAAATCAGGAGTGTAGTTGTCAATGCAAAGCCTTAAGTTTCTAAAATCTTGTCTTTTCAAAAGTTGATAATACTTCATGCATTCCTACTGAGAATTGATTTTATAAAATTATATGTTTTACAAAGAAACTAAATTCACTCTCGCATTTGCAACTGCTGAGAAATTCAATGCAGCAAGATATTTGACATTGAGTTCATCGCACATTTCTATTAATCCAGCTGTTGCTGTTCCATCCACAACTAATGCATAAATTCTTGTTCTTGAACCGCGGGCATATTTGCCGATTTCCTTTGAAGAAACTTTTCTTATAACATCCATGTTTGTGTCAAGGAGCAATCCAGACTTGCTTCCTTTAATATTTTCATATGCCTTTCTTAAAGCAGCCTTGGCATCTCCAGAATATTCTTTTTCTTCTTCAGGTTCATTCATTATCTCCATATTATCCCCACTTCCATTGCCATTTCTAGCCAATGCTCTCAAGAAAACATCTGTTGGAAGTCTCTTTCTTAAAGCAATAAGAATTTCTTTTCCCTGCAGTTCTTCAACTTCCTTTCCATCAGGAGCAACTGCAACATAAGCAACTTTTGCATTGTTGATAACGTTCTGAGCGATTAATTTTCCTCCTCTGTCTCCATCAACAAATAATGTGATTTCTTTTGTCTCGCTTAATTTTGCTATTTCTGCTGGAAGCTTAGTCCCGTTCATTCCCATTACATTGTTAACCCTGTTTTTCAAAAGATTAACAACATCTGCTCTTCCCTCAACAACAATTACTTCATTTCCGGAAAGATCTCCGGCAGGAAGCTTTTCAGCGCCATACTCTTGTATTTTTTCTGCTCTTGATTCTTCTTTTAATGTCTTTGCCATTTCATCGCCTGCATCTCCTTCCAAGTTCTGAAGCAATGCTTTTGCCCTTTGTAGAATGAATTCTCTCTTGCTTCCCCTTACATCTTCAACTTTGTTTATTTTTATCTCTGCTTCTGTCGGCCCTATTTTATCAATAGTCTCAAGGGCGGCAGCAATAATGGTGGTTTCAGATTTATCAAGCGCTGTCGGCACCTGTATTTCTCCAACAGATTTCCCATCAACAATCTCCAATTCAACTTCAATTCTTCCTATTTTTCCCTCTTTTTGCAATTCTCTCATCTCAAGCTCATTTCCCAAAAGACCTTCTGTTTGGCCGAATATAGCCCCGATTACATCAGGTTTTTCCAAAGGACCTTGCGCCTTAAATGAAGCGTGTATCATGTATTTTATCGATACGGGACTTACTTTTGCCATTTTTTGTTTTCTCCTAAGCCTTCCAGCTTTCAATTTATTTTATAATAGAAAGAAGAATATAGCCCCTTGGGCTCACAACCCAATCTTTTGACATCAACCGAAGCGAGTATGAATGTAATTGTAATACAAACTTCCTTCCATTACATATCTACTTTACAAATATCCTATTTAAACCTTTGCCCATTATAGCATTATACCCCAACTTATTAAATAATATTATTTAAGTATAAATAACTAGTCTTTCCCCTTTCTCATTTTTCTATAAACCGCAAAGTTTATTAATCTTATTTAACATTATTTAATATAGAAAAAGAAAAGATGGCAATAAAAACATTCAATATTGATAAGCAGGTACATAAGGATTATTCTGCGTATTGCAAGAAAGAAGGCATTTCAATGTCAAAGAAAATAGAAAACTTTATCAAATCTGAACTTGAAAAGATAAAAAATAAGAAAGAAACCAGTGAAAAAATGACAAAGCACCATACTAGCTCAGAAAAAGATGCTCATCCTGATAACCATGACAATTCTTTCAGTAAGTACTGCTAACTAATATTTGACCAATAATTCAGACAATCTCGACTTTGCCCTGCCCACATGATATGTTTCTGGTCCACATTGAACTGCCTTCAAGTAATATTTCATCGCCAAATTATGGTCAGATTTATCTTCATACATTTTTCCAAGTATGCAATAACATTCAGCGCATCCCTTTTCATAAATTGGGTTTTTATCCAACTCTGATAGAAGTCTTTCTGCCTCCCCGATTCTTTTTAACATTAAATTAGCCTTAAACTCTTGAATCAGAAGAAATGCTGCTTGCCCCTTATTAGATTGCTCTGCATTTCTTCTTATTTCTGGGAAATCTTCTAGAATAGAAAGGGCTTGTTTGTATGGATTTTTTAGTTTTGTCACGAACTTAACACTTCCCCTATCAGAAATGCTTATGTGCGACATGGTCTAATAGAGAAAAGAGTGTTTATAAATATATAACTAAATTTACAGATAGAGTTCAGCGGGCAGATTATAATGAGTTTCAGGTAATCTATAAACTTTTCTTGCTCTCTTTACATTATCAAAAAGTTCAGCCCTTTTTTGATTTTCAATAACCATTCTCACTAATTTAGAATCTTGGCATAACTTTCTTACTAAATCATATTTATCTTTCATTTTTCTACATCGATTTCTGAAGGTTATAGAATTCTTTGACTTTTCCAAGCTGTTCATACAATCTCAATAACTGGGTTTGCGCCTGTCTTTTTTCATCGCTGTTCGTCTCCCGAATAGAAAGTAATTTCTCAAAGGCCAGCATCGCATGTTTTCTTTTATCTCTTTTTATATATTCCTGCGCCTGCAACTGAATAGTTTCCTTTCTCTTTATTTTTATTGCAGCTCTTTGTCCTTCGGTATTGCATGAAGCAACAGCCTTGTTCAATGAGATGTCTGCCTCATCAAAATCTCCGCTTTGAATAAATAGCTGCATTGCCTTCGTATAATCATTCATCATTCCTTCATAAGTAGTGTTTATGTCCGCAGCATTTCTCACTAATCTTCCTGCTTCAGCCAGCATTCCTTTATTTTTGTAAATTGAAGCTAACTTCAGAAGAACAAATCTTCTTGTATCGTAATCTAAATTATTTTTCAACAACTCTGAGAGATAATCAATTTTAACGTAATCCCCCATAGTACTTAACCGCGCTTCCACATCTTTTCTATTACTCTCTTTTATTATCACGACTTCTGATGTTCTTTCTTATTTATAAGGTTTATTATGTTCCAGAAACAGCATAAAAATATAACAATACTTAAAAATAATGATAAATTATTATTTTAATGATAGTAAAACTAAGATACGACTGCCCATTTGAACCAGAAACAAAAACCAAACCACCAATCTATCTTCGTGAAGGGCAGGAGATTGCGAGAATAATGTATAACAACATTCATACTTATCTTACATCTATCCAAAGTGATGCAAGCGTTATGCTGGATGACAAATTGGACATAAGAGTTGTTCACTTGCCTGGCAGGGATATAGTTGTACGTTCGTCTATGCCAAAACTGAATCACCCTTCTTTTCGATTGCTTCTAGATCATTTAGAAGTAATTGTTTCATCAGGCAGCAAAGACAGGACAATTCTCGATGGAATAAAAAATGTTGCCCCTTATCTTGTAGAACAGAAATAAATTTAGTTGAAGGTGAAAAGCGCGTAAGAACCTATTGGTTGACTTGACTCTTTATTTTTGTGAATAATAAATGAACATGAATACAAGTGCAAAATAATTAATAGCTCTAAAGCTGTCAAGTCTTTTATACATCTTTGCAAAATTATTGATTAAATTACGACCTTATTTCATCTTTGGAATATCTTGTTTTGTTTTTTATTAAAAATCAAACTAATGAGAACATAAAGATAAATCCATAGACCAAATCTCATAACATTCCTAGAGTTCATCATATCTTTCTTAAAATTTATAAGTTTCATTTTGATTTTATCCGTTTATTATTTAGTTTTATAGAATGAATTTCTAGATAGTTGTTATCTATTATTTATTTTTGGCTTATTTTTTATGTTTACCAGAACTAACTTTTACTTCAATGGCTTTGCCTTTATCTCTATGCAAACTCCGGCTGCCACTGTTGCTCCAGCGTCTCTTATTGCGAATCTTGCCATGTGCGGGTTTGTGGCTTGTGTTTCAAGTACAAGATTCCCAATTGGCTTAATTCTGACTTTTGCAACATCTCCGTTCTTTAAAAAGTCTGGGTTTTTTGCTGTCTGTCCATCAGGGCTTGTTTTTTCAATTAATTCTATGAACTGGCACGGAACTTGTGCTGTGTGAACGTGAAATACTGGTGTATATCCCTTAGCAATAACTGTTGGGTGCGATATAACAGCTACTTGTGCAACGAATTCTTCTGCGATTGTTGCCGGCTTTGCAGCGTCACAAACGACGTCTCCTCTTGCAATGTCTTTCTTGCCAACACCACGAATGTTAACTCCAACATTGTCCCCTGCTTCTGCCTGCGTTAATTGTTCATGGTGCATTTCAACGCTTCTAACTTCCCCCTCTACTCCCTTGCCTGATCTTCCCGGAAGAATCAAAACTTTCTGTCCAACTTTCATTGTCCCTGTTTCAATCTTTCCTACTGGAACTGTTCCAATTCCAGTGATTTCATAAACATCTTGTAATGGCATTCTTAATGGCAATGTGGTTGGTTTTTCAGGTGGAGCGAATAAATCCAATTGCTCCAATATGGTTGGTCCTTTATACCAAGGCATGTTTGTTGATTTCTTTACAACATTGTCCCCCATCTGTCCGGATATAGCCAAGAATGTAACCCCGTCTGTTTTGTATCCTGCCTGCTTTAGCAATGTAACGGCATCAGCCTTTACTTTGTTGAAAATATCTTCCTTGTATCCAACAGCATCCATTTTATTTATTGCAACAGCTACCTGTCCTACCCCCATTGTTCTTAACAACCAAACGTGCTCTTTTGTCTGCGGTTGAACTCCGTCTTTTGCCGATAGAGTTAAGAAGGCTACGTCTGCTTGCGAGGCTCCGGTAATCATGTTTTTAACGAAGTCTTTGTGCCCTGGCGCGTCAATTATTGTAACTTCATACTTGTTTGTAATTAACTTTTGATAAGCTAGGTCAATTGTAACTCCTCTTTCTCTTTCTTCTTTGAATTTGTCCATAACGAACGCGAATTCGAATCCAGCCTTCCCATGTTTTTGCGCTTCAGCCTTCAATTTCTCCAATTCTTCAGGAGAAACTTTTCCAGAATCAAACATAAGCCTGCCTATAGTTGTTGACTTTCCGTGGTCAACGTGCCCCACGAACACTACGTTCAATATTGGTTTTGTTTTTGCCATGTTAAATATATCAACCCATCGCCGAGGCGAAAGTAAAGTTATCTATTTTTATGGGTATTTAAACTTTTCTAAATGAAATTTTAATTTCAAGAAATAATTTATAAATTATCAATTGGGCTCTTTATTTTTAATATATTCGGAGCAGCGAGATGCACATAAATCATTGTTGTTTCAAGACTTTTATGTCCAAGCAGGGTCTGAACTTCATTAATAGAATAGTCGTTTTCAATCAAATGAGTGGCAAACGAATGCCGGAGAGTATGCGGATGAACTTTTTTATTAATCTCTGCAATCATGGCAGCTCTTTTGACTATCTTCTGTATGCTTCTTGTAGAATATTTCTTGCCATTCCTGTTCCTAAAGATTAAATCCCCAGAACTCAATTTTTCTTTGGCAATTATCTCTTTTATCTCAGGTTTTATCTTTTGAGATAAAACAAATATTCTGTCCTTTCCCCCCTTGCCATTCCTAACGAAGCCATAATTATTTTTAAAATCAATATCACAAACTTTCATATCAAGCATTTCAGAAACCCTTAATCCAGCAGAATACATAAATCCAACCATCAGCCTATGTTTTTCATTGCTAATAGCATTAATCAGCTTTCTAGTTTCTTCCTTTGTCAAAATCTCTGGCAGCTTCAAAGGCACTTTTGAATATTTTATATCTAATCTTATATTCTTCCTAAGAATATCCATAAAAAGAAATCTTATAGCCATATGATAAACATTAATTGTGCTCCCAGATTTTCCCCTTTCACTTAAATGATGCAAAAACTCGCTGGCATCTCCCTTGCTTATCTTATCGAGCGTTTTTCCAGAAAGAGTAAGGAATTTATTAACACAATGGATATAAGTTCTAGCAGTCCTCGGGCTGTATCTTCTCCTCTCGCACTCTCTTTTTATAGCTCTTTCAATGTCAATAGGATAATAGCTCATCTATATACTATAAAATATACATTTAAATATATATTTTGTAATTCAACAATTAAAACACAATTATATAAAGTTCAATTAATAACCTCTCTAATGAACAACTTACCAATAATGATTATCAACTTTTACCAATTAGCCAACATCATTAATCCTTTTCCTCTTGACACTAGTTCCTATAATTTCCAAGGTCGTCATTCAAAAACACTCTTTTTAGCCCTTATTACACCCATATAAGCCCCTTTTCGTATAAAGACCATTAGCCAAAATAAAAATCCCTTTTCTTTCCCACCCAATAGGAGAAGGCACACGAACGGGGGGCTGAACTATTTTATTAGTGGCTTCGCCACATTTTGCTCGCAAACTTCCGTTTGCTCGATTTTATTACGAAGGGGGCTGACTTCGAATAACTAATACAACACCCAAAGGTTTATAAATAATGTGTGAGTGTGAACATTACACACAAAATGGATATAAGTAAAGAAATTTTAGAGAGAATGAGTAAAATAAATGAAGAAGTTTTTAATTTAAACAAACTTCTAAAAAAATATGTTAGAGAAGATGAAACCGGATTTAGGTGTTCAAAATGCGGTTCTTCATTTGTCTATATTAGAAGAAAAGATAAAAAATTATTATGTAGGAAATGTGGAAACCTAGAGAATATAAAGATAGAAGGAGATAACAAATAAGATGAAAGACGAAAACAGAGATAGGATGGGGGATAAATTTGAAAGAGAAATGTTTGACTTATTTCAAAGAATTGGTTTTATTGTAAGGAATCATATTTTTACAAGAAAGGAAGATGGACGAAAATCAGAACAAGATGTTTTAGCAATAAAAGGCAATCTAAAGATTTTAATTCAATGTAAAGATTATGCAAAATTTCCTTTTGAAAACATAGAAGAAGTAATAGAAGATTTAGTTGAAGACGGAAAATCTTTAGAAGCAGATAAACTTATCTTAGCTATAACCGGGCATAAAAATTTATCTGATGAATATATAATGAATTTAAAGAAAAAGGGAATATGCTTATGGAATGAAGATTATTGGAGAAAACTCCAGAGATTAGATTTAGTCGATTTATATGAAGAAGTTGGGAAAAATCTCGAGATTAAAGAAGTTCTAAAAAGGGTAAAAGATGAAGAAGAACAGAAATTAACTTCTCTTTATGACAAAATTGAAAAAATTGAGGATAAAAATAAGAAAAGGTCAATTTTTGAGCAATTAGAAAAATTAGAATTTTCAGATTATACTAAACGAGAAATTCAGCTTAAAAAAATTGAAAACGAGATTCTTCTTGAGAAAGAAAGAGAAGTAGATGAACAAGCTGAAAGTAGAGTAGAGGACATAGAATTAGAAGAATTATTTTCTATGGTTAAGAAATTAGACTTAGATTTTAACAAGAGGTATTTGATATTAGATAAAATTAGGAACGACATTGATTTATCTAGAAAATCTGGGAAAATTATTGATATTGAAAAAATAAAAACTTTTATCGAAAAACAAGAAGAAAATTTAGAAGATGAAAAATGGGGAGATACGAAAATCGATGATTTAGAAGAATTAAGAGACAATGGAAAAATATCTAAAGAGGATTACGAGAAACTTAGGGGAAAGGTAAGAAGTATGGGTGTAAGCAAAAAAGGATTTGCTAACGCCGAAAGAAAAAGTTTTGAATATGAATTAAAAAAAGCCAGGTCTTTAGAGAAAAAGAAAAGATTCTTTAAAATTTTTAAAATCTCCTCAATTTTTATTATCTCATTATTACTAATCTTTGCTGTTTTTTTGCTTTTTAATAATCCACAAGAAAATCAAAAGAAGATTAATAATGTAACAAATGGTTCAGAAAATTCTAATGTTGTTATTCAATCCAATCAAGATTTTTTAGATTTTTGTAAAACAAAATTTAATGAAGCATCACAAAGTTCTAAGTTATATCGTTCTGAATACTTTGATAATTATAACGATGCAAAAAATTGGATTTATGATTTATTTCCAGAAGAAATAGAGATTAATCGTAATCGAGCGAAATTCTTTACGGAATGGTATTTAGATAATTCAGAATTTCCAATCTACATTTTACAAGGAAGTATAAGTAATTCTCCTTCGTTAGTAGAAAATGGTTATTGGGTTTGTGATAAAAATGGAATAGTTGAAAAGGGGGTAAAATCTTAGATGGTAAAGAAAACAGGACCAAAAACTTCAAAAGGACAAGCAAGAAAAGCTTTGTTTAGCGATGGTCGAAGAAGAAAATCAAAAAAACTTTGGTAATTAACTAAAAACTTCTTTTAGAAAAAGAAGCAAAACTTAGATACTCAGCCCCCCATGAAACGAAACTAGTGCCTTCTCTAATACGATGCCCACCCTGAAAAGTGATTTTTACTCTGCGAAAACAATATTCTTTGTTTTCTTGCCCTATCAGGAGTATTCACATCAGCTCTGAAAAAACTCCATTTTTTCGAGGATGCTCATCTCGATAGGGTCGACTAACATAATTAGTTTCAATATTACTCGGCGGCGGGCTCAATGAGAATCTGGAACAACCTTGCCGCATTTTATAGCGGGTCTATTATATGGCACAAAAGGCTTTTCATTTACCATCATCTGAAATTGTGCTACAGTTTCATAAGGTTGTTTTTGTATGAACTGATATAATTGTTCAGCAGCCTTTTGTGGGTCGTAAGAAGGTGTCGGAGTGCCAACCAATTCATTTTCCAAACCACCCCAATTTTCCGGTTGATCAAGTATCATGATAATTAACAACACCTTCTTACTTATAAATATTTATATAATTAAGAATAACTTTCGCCCGCCGCCTCCGTCATACTTTCTCAGAAAACTACGGTTTTCTTCGAACCCTTGCAGCTCTGCTCAGCCCCACTCTCAATAACTTCGTTATTGGAGGGGTCTTCGCGAGGCAAGGGGAAACTAACATCGTTAGGCTCAATTCGCAAGTCTGCTTATTACCTCCCCCACCCGACGGAAAAAGCACGAAAAGATAGCTGAAAATTCTTTTCAGAGATGACTATAATGGGCACTTTTCTAAACTACTTCTTTGCAACTTTCCATAAATTCTCAAAGAAAGACTTAAATGACTCTGCGATTTCAGGATTTTTTATAGACAAACAAGATGGTTCTTCTCCATAAGTAAAAATTAAGACTCTATCTTTCATTACATCAATTGCAGAAGGCGTAACTCCTTCCAAAATTCTAACTTCTACAAACTTCATTTTCTTAAAAGTTTTGTAATACTCTGTATTTTTATCTGAAAAAATGGCTTTACAAACTATCTTTTTATTTACTCTTTCTATATGCCATCTTTGCCAGAGAAGATTAAACCTTTCTTCTTTAGATGAACGAATACCCATCGCAAGAACTTCATCTTTTGAAGTTAAATCTTCTAGAGCTTCAAAAATTGCTGTTTGTATTCCCTTAAATCCCTTGAATAAATGTGTTTCTTTCTTCTCTTTCTCAGCTTTTCCTATCGCTATAAGAGAAGGCAATTCTTTTACAAGTTCTTGCTCTTTTTGATTAAGCTCTTTTTCTTTTTCGTGAATATAATCTAAAATTCTATTTGGAGAAGCAGGACTAAAATATTTTGTTTTTTCTTTTATAATAAAGCCAACAAGTCCTTTTTTTATGAGCTTATCTAATATTTCGTATATTTTACCACTGGATATTTGAGCCTCTTCGATTATCTTGCCTGTTGTAGTCTCGCCTATCTTCAACAAGGTAAAATATACTCTAATTTCTCCTTTAGTCAAACCAATTTCTTCAAGCAATTTTTCATTCATATTTTAAGAGAAGCTTTTCAGTTATATAAATCTTTCTATTTACACCTCACCAAGAGGGAGATAAACTATATAAGATACCTTGCGACTACTCTATTGTAACGAAAGTTACGAGGATAAAACAAAATGACAAGACAAACACAAATAAGATATACCGTCTGTGATAATTTCCAAATGAATGTAGCTGGAAGAATAGTTAAAAATTTATTAAATATGGACTTGGAAAGACCATATAACCCCGAATATACCCCCAGTGAAAGAAGTACTTATGCAGGGAATATATGCTCAGCCATCAGAGAGTTTAGAAACGCTGTTGGAGATGATAAAAGTCAACACTTACTTTCTGGAATATTGGGTGTAGATGTTGGAGATTTAGAAATTAAAACTTTAGCTATATCTAGAGGAATTTCAGAAGATGCAGCTCGAGAATCTCTTTGGGAATAATATTAAACAAAGTTACTAAACGAAAAGTGCCCCATAACTTCTTCTTTTTAGGAAAAAGAATCAAAAAGCTTTTTCCGTCCCCCGCCCTACGAAAGTAACTATTAAATTAATTTTCCTCGTTGTTTCATCTCTGAAACTCGCACCTCTGCAAAATGTCCCATTTTGCGAGGCTCGTTTCGAGGAAAAAGGAAACTAACATAATTATGCTCAATTCAAAGCGCCTCGTATTCAAGCTCGGGGCTCGACTCCAATTCATGAAGTCGCCAAACATCTAATCTATATGGTGCTTGGGAATGCCTTTGATGTCCTGGACCAATTACAATTATGCCTTCCTCTTCTTTTCTCGTAATTAAGTGGGGTCTCCACTTTGGATGAAGCTTAAGAATTCCATTATGTAATAATTTTTTAACTAATCCATTATCTTGCGCAGTCCTTTCTAATTCAATTCTTGTTCTATAATGGTCTGCTTGATGTCGCTGCGCTTCTCTATTACCTGGCTTCATCCAAGAACATGCAGTAACTATGAGAATTCTATCATTAAAGTCGGCAGAATTGTATAAATCCATAATTTTATTTGCTCCTTCTCTTTGTCCATTCCTCAATCTTAAGGCATCCCAAATTGCTTCGTAATCCAATTGTTTTGTATCAACAATGGTCGTCTCGCCCCTATCCTCAAATTCATATCGCATGATAGAATATAATCTGTTAAACATTATAAATCTTTTGACTCGGCGCTTTGAACTCGAGATTTTTCCCTTCGGGAACATTACATTAAAATCTCGTCCTCGTTTCACTCGGAGAAACTAACAGCCATTAGACTCAATTGTCTCTGCTGAGAAAACTCTTCGGAAAATTAATTTAATCTATTTCCAACCCCCACCCAGACGGCACACCTAAAGAATTAGCAGGGCTGTTCAATCCTCTCTAATTGTTTTTCCAAATCCGATTGAATTTTAGCTTTTGTTTCTTGATTTCTAGTCAATTTCTGCCAAACTTTTAATCCAAAATAATGGTGAGTTCCTTTTACTACATCGACAATTCCATCAGTTATTCCCATGGCAGAAATTGGAACAAAAGCAGCAACAAGTCCCAAATAAGCTCCCCCAATTAACTTATGTTCAATCGGATGTTCTTCCATAAAAAAATTATAATTAGCATTAGAGAGGACTTTATAACAAAGAGAAGTTGCGATAACCCAAGCTACTGCATCAAATACTCCAACAGCCCTGCCCATATATTTTAGTTTCATAGTTTATGTTATTACTATAGAGTTTATAAAATTATCGGTGTGTCGTCCCCCGCCCTACTAAAGTTTGTATTAAATTAATTTTCCTCGTTGTTTCATCTCTGAAACTCGCACCTCTGAAAAACTCCATTTTTCGAGGCTCGTTTCGAGGAGCCGAGAACATAAGATAATTAGGTGAAATTTTTTCTTCGGCTAAAATTTAAATCTCTTGTTTTCCAATCCCCTACCCTGAAAGAAAAATTAAAACTCACGAGGTCGCTTTTTGCTCCACTCGTGCCTCACTTCGTTCGGTCAAGCAACAGCAGATTACTCGAAATTGCTCAAATATATAGACCTTCGCAACTTTCACAATATCTGAGTGCAATAATCATTGTATTGTTAAATATGAACTTGTTTTTTATTACTCTTGATTTCATTTTTTATTTTGAAGAACAAACTTAACATGAGCATAATATTCTCTTTATTGAATAAATATTTAAAAAGGCATGTATTGTAGCATTACAATGGGAAAATGCCAATTCTATGATACTTGTCAAGTTAGGATTGCACAAGCCGGGGCAGATGCCGATAAAAAAAGACAAGGTTTATTCAATAGCTTAGATAAATATAATACTGACATGATGAGGTATATGTGCGGGGAGCATGGCGGCACTTCGAAGTTTAATGGTGAGTGCAAGATAAAAATAGGATTATTGAAAACTATTGAAAAATAATTAATAATTTTTTTCCGTTAATCTTTTTTCTTGGAATAACTTGTATGCACAAATTGTCTTGTTAATCTCATGACTGCTGTTGCCGGATATGACATATATGTAGAGAATGGAAATTCCTGGAATTTTCTAAGCTCTTTTATCTTTGGAAGGAAAAAAGTGGGCGCGACAAACCTTCCCATCGCCGATATAACAAATACAATTAATATTGGTCTCATAAAAGTTACATTGATATTGTCTATAATGTAACCTCCTATCAATGGTCCTATAAATAATCCTATTCCTGCGAGAATGTTCAAATAAGCCAAACAAAGTCCTCTCCTTTGAGGTGTCACAGTGTCATATATGAAATTTGTAAGCGAGAGGGCATAGGCTGCGTTCCCTATTCCTCCAATCAATTGCACAATTGCAATAAGCAAGATTGGATTCTTTATAAATATCCACCCAACAGGATAAAGGGCAAGAAGAAAACTTCCCATGTACATCAACTTCAGATTGCCATATTTGTCTGAGAATTTTCCGACAAGAGGATTGAATAATAATATGAACGCAAGCATACTCATATTTACAATCATAATCATTATATAACTAAGTCCAAGGTTTTCTTTCATATAGACCGTGAAGAATGGGGAGGCGATTGCCAAGGCAAGATTGAATAATGCAATGTAAATAGTAAATTTCGTAAAATTAGTATATTTCTTAAGAAACGCCCAGAAAGAGAAGTAATAATCCTTCTTCAATTCGAGTTTTGGTTCGTGTTGCTTCTTTAAATAAAAGTAAGCCATTATCCTTGAAATAAAAGCAGCAGAGAACAATATTGCAAATCCAATTACAGCAAGGCCATGTGTTGCAAATCTGTCCAAGACAATAGATCCGATTAATATTGCAATTATGCTTGATCCATGAGCTATTTTATTCCTTCTTCCAAAATACTTTCCTCTTTCTTCTGCTGGAACAATATCTCCCATCCATGAAAACCAAGCTGGACCAATCAAGCCACCAACAATCGCAAGAATAGAATATAAAAATATAAGCAGCCAGGGCAAACTCCTAATAGCAATTAATTTCCAAAAAAGAATTCCAAGAATAGCAATCGGTATCCACATCAATGCTTGCATAAGAACATATTTTGCAACTATTTTCTGTCTTGGCTGTTTTTCCATCAATTTAGAGCCAAAGAACTGAGATATTGGCGATAATAATCCCGGAAAAGCGCTTAAAAAACCAATTTGGGTTGCATTCGCGTTCAATGCAAGGCCAAATAAAGTGACATAGTTGTCTCCAACACCAGATGAAAATCCAGAAACAGCAGACTCTTTTATACTTATCTTTCTAGCCTCTTCCCTTAATTTTAAGTCATCAACAAGCTTCTCCGCAAAATTGCCATCCGAAGCAATTAACTTATTTTCTTTTAGCATTTTTGTCCTCTTTTTGTGATTTTTTATTATCTCTAAGAGGATTATCTATATATTAATCTTATCCCTAGTGTTTTAGAAAAATTTATAACTATAGTATTATCTTTAATAGCATGGATTTGGTTGAAAAAAACTCAGAAAATCTAAAGAATGGATTGAAGTAGAAAAAAGTCTTGAAAAATTTGAAAAAATGTTAAGATTATTGACCGAATATCCTTTAAGTGCGAGAAACTATAATCTTCCAAAAAGCCCACCATATGAAATTGAGAAAAACAATATATTTGCCCCTAAAATCTCTCCAGTTCCGGAAAGATTTCGGAGTATATCGTTTCCAGTTGCATCAATTATGGGGCCAGAATTCAATAGCATTTCGGAACACGAATATTACTGAATTTATCAAAGTATATTTCAGATTATAATCAAGTATTTAAACTAATCATTAGAAAAAGTCTAATGGAAGGTTATTCTTCTGGGGAAAAAGAGGTTCTCTTAGAATTTTGTATTGCAATAGGCAAAGCTTGCAAATTTTTCGGAATAAAATTAAACGAGGGATATTCAAGATTTAGAAAACCTTTTTAAAGGCCAGGCAGAAAATCCAAAAAATTTTCATGAATTAGTTTACAGAAATTACGATAGAAGGCTGAATCTTCTTGGTTTTGAGGATGATGTTATGATTTATTTAATTATTAAGGGAGCAAGATTTATAATTGGAAATGAAAATTCTCTTTTAGTTCATTATGCTGGATTTGATAAAAAAGAAGTGAAGAACAGGGCAGAAAAAACCCCATCAAAACTTGAAAAGGCGATGATATACCAATTAAACGGAGATTTCAGATTGTTTTTC
The DNA here is from genome assembly GCA_018303825.1 of Candidatus Pacearchaeota archaeon. Lineage (GTDB taxonomy): Archaea > Nanobdellota > Nanobdellia > Pacearchaeales > GW2011-AR1 > JAGVXK01. The sequence continues at coordinate 9,137 of JAGVXK010000009.1, read as the reverse complement.
ATGGCTTCAGGATTCCTAGAAGAGTCAGACAATAGGAAAGAGGAAGCTGCTGAGCTTTATTCCGATGCTTCAGACATAAGAAAAAGAAGAGACAGCTCTTTCAGTACGCATGGAATGCTTTTTGACAAACTTGCAGTAAGATTTGAAAGATATTACGAAGTAGTCCGAACAGCCATTCTTGAATCTAAATTAAAACCTTCTCAGGAGCTCGCAATTGATTTATCGAGGGATGAAAGAATAAATATTCTTTTAGAAAAATTGAACAAAGAAAAAGATATTAACAAAAGAGTGCAAATTCGGAAAGAACTGTCAATTTTAGTCAACATGAATTAACAATGTGCAAAGCTCATGTTTTCACTACTAATCAAAGTGAAAAACAATCTAGTGCTTTTAAATATCTTAATTTTCTCGGATTTCAATGGATAATATTGAGTTAAAGAACGCAGTTCATGGAAGTTATGATATAAAACCCATAATGCCCCCAAGAAGAATTAACCAAGCAAAAACCAATGGCTATGGGTTGCAAAATCTGCTTATTTCGGTTTTAGTTGCTTTGTTGTTTCTTTTGGTCGATTTGATGTCAATAATTTTCTTTAAGTTTAACACCTTTCAAGTTTTATTATTATTCTTAGTTACCCTGCTGGCTTATTTATTCCTTGTCTTATTCCTTTTTTCCTACAAATCCAGAGCAAGGAGAGCTGTGAAGAAATTAGAAAGACCTGAAGTCAGAAAAGTGGCAAAAGAAATTGAGGAAGCTATCTCAAAAGGCTCACTGGAGGAAGAGCTTGAACATGAAAAGCCGGCGTTTATAGGTTCAATTCAGACAAAAGTTTATCATGTTCCAAATTGCAGGCTTGCAAGATTGATAAAACCACAATTCAAGCTTACAAACAGCATAGACCTATTTTTCAAGAGAAGAAAATTCAAAGCCTGCAAGATATGCATAAAAGCAGAGAAAACAAAAAAGGCAAAGATAGCAACCAAAACAGCCAAAAAGAGAAAGAGCAAAAAGTAATTAAATCTTAATTTGTTCTGTGCATAATCTGTGGGATAACAACTTCCAATATATGCTAAGTTTGATATGTAAAAATATATAATAATCTTTAAAAGTCTTAGATTTGAAAGAGTTTAATGAGGCTACTATTTTTTGGAGCTCAGGGTTCAGGAAAAGGAACACAGGCAAAGATTATCTCAAAAAAGATTGGAATTCTGCATCTTTCAACAGGAGATATTTTTAGAAACGCAGAAGGAGAATTGAGAAAAGAAATAGATTCATATATTCTGGCTGGAAACCTTGTTCCTGATGAATTAACGCTAAAAATGTTAGAGAAAAGGATTTATCAGGATGACTGTAAGGAAGGGTTTATTCTTGATGGATATCCTAGAAATATTAATCAAGCAAGAACCCTTGATGAAATTATGGGCATAGATTATGTAGTAGAAATTGCAATCAGCGATAATGTAGCTTTTGAAAGAATTTTAAACAGAATTTCGTGCAAAACCTGCGGTGCTATTTATAATATTAGGACTTTGCCCCCAAAAGAAAAAGATGTATGTGATAAATGCAACAAACCATTGTCAAGAAGAGCCGATGATAACGAAGAGGCGTTAAGAGTTAGGCTTTCAATTTATCATAGAGAAATAGAACCAGTACTGAAAAATTATAAAACAATAAAAGTAAGTGGCGAACAGCCAATAGAAGCAGTCACAAAAGATATTCTGATTAACATAGGCTACAGATGAATGACTCTCCTTCAAATTGAAAGATATATAAAGAAGAAAAAATAAACACGTTAATGAGAGAGGCTACTGGAGTTACCAGAATTTTTGGCTGGTTTTTGTTTGTATTTATGGCTTTTTTATTAGTGTTTGGCATAATTGAATATCAAAACATACGCACCTGGGTTACAGATAGTGTAGCTTTATATGGTTTCTTTGCCATATTTTTCATTTCCTTATTTCTCGACCTCTTTCCGCAATATTTAAGCGCACACATGCTAATTGTCATAGCAAAGTTGGCAAACTTAAATTTATCAATTGTGCTTTTTGTTACTCTGGCAGGCACTCTTCTTGCCTCAATTTTAGGATTCTGGCTTGGAAGAAGGTTTGAAGAAAATGTATTTAAGGATATATTTGGAAAAAAGGTTTATAAAAAAATCGACAATGGAATAAATAAGTATGGTAAATGGTATGTCACGATTTCTGCAGTTTCCCCTTTGCCGTATATACCTGTTTTATTTGGAGCATTGGACATGAAGTGGAAGGCATTTATTATTTATGGGATAATCCCAAGGCTTTTGGGTTTTATTGCTACAGCAGTATTCGCGCAATATGCCTTGCTCTTCATCCTTAAATTTACAGGGTTCTAGATTTAATTATTTCTATTAAATTATAATTCTATAGCAACCTTTTTATATTGCAATTGGCAACAACTGGAATGGAAAAAGATATCGATAGGATTGCAAAAAATAACGATACCGATATTGTCATAAGGGTTGATGATTTTGGAGGCAAGAGAGGTGTTACAATAAGAGAATTCGTAAAGGGGGAGAGATATACTGGCTTTACAAAAGCAGGAACAAGAATCCCTGCAGACAAGTTCTCTTTATTCAAGAAAGCAATCAATTCAATAAATGAAAAAGAATTGATGGAATTTCCAGTTCAGGATAATCAGCAAGTTTCTTCCGGGAAAAAAGAGGACAAAAAACAATTCAAGGAAAAGAAGCCAAAACCTGCTGATGAAAGTGAAGATATGGACGAATTCGCCATGTGATTACATCTTCTAAATTCTTCAATCTTGTTTTATCGTAAAATTTCCTGCTTCTCTCTGATCCAGAATTTCTCTGTCTCCGAATGTTTTTGGCACATCAGTTAGATAAAGGGTTTGAGACACTCCTTTATAATGTCCATTTGCTTTTGCTATTTTAAGGAATATCTGGTAATCTGCAGCAAATGCCTCTGTAATAAGCATCAAATTTGCATACCTTGAAGGATTAATAAGCTCTTTTGGCAGGACTTCCCATTGGGGTAAATCATTGTTGCAGGCAATCCCCATCTCACCAAGCTCATCTATACATGATGCCCTTATCTTCCAGTCGGAATGAAACATTGCATCTATAACAAGATTCTCCAAGAAAATCAAAGAATCGCTTTTTTCTTTCAAAATATCCCTAATGCTTTGGGTATACTTAACTATTACCATAAAATTCTCCCAATTTAATAGCTTATAAGTCTATTTAAATCAGAGAGTGTCAAGAAATCGGGAGTTAGTTTAGCTGTCAAATGACGGGAGTTTTATCTAAAGTTACGAACAGATAAATGTGGTATTGGAGTTCAAGGAAACAGATGGAATGCCTTATTAATTAATTCAATTAAATATGACAACTCCCGACACTTGACAGGAGAGGAGAAAATAGAAGAAACGCCCTAATCTCTGACACTCTCTTTAAATCATCAAGATTTAAAAACATGTGCTAATTAATCAATATATCATAATGGGGAGAAAATGAAAAATGGCACAAGCAAACAAGATAAGGCAACCAATTGTCACAGTATGTGGGCATGTAGACCATGGAAAAACCTCAATTCTGGACTGTTTTAGAAATACAAACCTTCGGGAGAGAGAAGCCGGAGGAATAACCCAGAAGATAAGTTTTACTAAATATCCAATAGAACAAATAATCAAAGCCTGTCCGTTAATAGAAAAGCAGGGAATTAAATTAGAAATTCCTGGATTTTTATTTATAGATACCCCCGGGCATGCTGCTTTTACAAATCTAAGAAAAAGAGGAGGAAGTCTTGCAGATTTAGCAATTCTTGTTGTTGCAGTTAAAGAAGGAATAAAACCCCAGACTGCAGAGGTTCTCCAGATATTGAAAGCAAACAAAGTTCCATTTCTCATTGCATTAAACAAGATAGATACAATTTCAGGATGGAGAAAAGGAGAGGGCAGTTTAAAGGAAAGCATAGAATCTCAGGCGTTAAATGTTTCCCAGGAATTCCAGGAAGCACTTTTAACTTTCCAAGGGAATCTAAGGGAGCATGGATTCGAATCCGCTTTGTTTCACGATATAAAAGATTTTACAAAAGAATTTGCTATAGTTCCCTGCTCTGCAAGAACAAAAGAAGGAATATCTGAATTATTATTTGTTCTTTGCGGCTTATGCCAGAGATTTTTGAAAGAGAGGCTTAAGCTTGGAGAATTAGCTAAAGGAGTAATCCTTGAAGTTAAGAAAGATAGAACTGGAAACTATGCAGAATCAATACTTTATGATGGAAAACTGGATGAAGGTGACCAGTTAGTTATAGCAAGCTTTGACAATCCAATCATTACAAAAGTCAGAGCAATACAGGAAATCCTTTCTTTAACAAACAAGTACAAGTCAGAAAAGAAGATAGTTGCTGCCTCGGGAGTGAGAATGCAGCTTGCCGACAGCGAAGGAATTCTTGCAGGTATGCCTTTCCAGGAAGCCAAGGAAGATATAAAGCAAGTTGTCTCGCAATTCAAGAAAGAATTTTCAAATGCTCTGCAAACAGACAAACAAGGAATAATAATAAAAGCAGATTCTCTCGGAAGCTTGGAAGCGCTGATAACTTTACTGAAACAGGCAAATATCCAGATTCTTAAAGCAGGCATCGGATTAATAGGAAAATCAGATATTGTCAATGCAAAAGCCAATTTGGAGATAAATCCATTAAATGCAATAATTATTGGATTCAATGTTGATGTTGAAGAAGATGCCAAAGAAATTCTTGGAAATGTTAAAGTCCTGTCAAATGACGTTGTCTACAAATTAATAGAAGACCTTCAACTTTGGAGAACTGAGAAGGCAAATCAAATAGAAAAAGAAAAGCTTCTTGGTCTAGCTACAATATGCAAATTAGAGATTCTGCATCAATATATTTTCAGAAATCTTAATCCCGCCATTTTTGGAGTTCGTGTCCTTGCTGGAAGAATCAGAACAGGAATCCCATTAATTGCCGAAGACGGAGAGGAAATTGCAAGAGTCAAATCCATTCAAAGGGACAAATCAACAGTGGAAGAGGCAAAAGAAGGGGATGAAATTGCAATAGCCCTTCCAGGAGTTAATTTTGAAAGGAGATTAAAAGACAAGAAATATCTTTATGCAGATATAAGCGACAGGCAGTTCAAGGATTTCAAGAAGAACAAGGATGTTCTATCATCTCAGGAGTTAAAGGTCATAGATGAAATATCAAAAATAAAGAATTTACTTATTTAAGTGTTCCAAGGCATAAGGGATATCGAATGAGTAGGAGCAAATTACTTCTGCTTTGTCAGCATTAGGATTGGCTACTCTGTATCTTTCTCCATGTCTGCCGCAATTATACTTGCAATTAATTATGCCGGATATTGTATTGCTGTTTATTCTTTCCAATGCCCTAAGGTCTTGCCTTAGGGTTCTTCACTCCTTGGTGAATTTTCACCAACACATTTTCTGGTTTGGAAAGAACTTCTTTTCCAGAAGCATCTCTGCCCCTACATTCAACCTTATAAAACTGTTCTGTGTAATCATTTTCCATATTCGTTGGCAAATCAATATATGGTATCCCGAAATTATTTCATAAGGCTGTTCCAGACAGCTCTATGAAATTGACACAAGTGAAGCTAACTGAGACACTTAGAAAATGAGAACTCGGAAAAATATATCGTTAGGAAATATTAATGGGATACTACATAATTTTTTCCAATTCATACGAGCCAAACAAGTATATATCATGTATAGTTTTTAGAAGATTCAAAGCAGATATTATTCTTTCTTCCTGCAATGAGCCTTCTATTTCCATAAAGAATTCATATTCGCCTAGTTTCTTCCGTGTAGGAATAGACTCTATTTTTGTAAGATTAATGTATCTTATTTTGAATATAGATAGAATTTCGTATAACAAGCCCGGTTTGTCTCTTTCAGGCAGAATCATCAGACTTGTTCGCATATATTTACTTTCATCTAAGTCGCTTTCTTTTTTTGAAATTAAGACAAATCTAGTAATGTTGTCCGAGTTATCCTCTACATCTTTGCCTATAATTTTTAGGTTTAATGACTTTGCCGCTTCTTCACTTCCCAGAGCAGCATAATTTGAATCTGATGAGGCTATTTTCATTGCTTCAGAAGTTGAAGAACATTCTTGTGTTTGCTTTTTTAACCGAGAAATTAATTTTAAACATTGGGAAAGCGCTTCTTGTTTTGAAATTATAATGTTAAAATTATCTGTTTTTGAAGCCAGACAGAGGTGAATAGGCAAGTCAAATGTTTTGTTTATTTTTACCTTATATTTCTGTAGAGAAACCAGTGATTCCCTTACTGTGCCATGCAGCATATTTTCTATTGGGGCTAGGCCGAATTCAACTTCATCTTTTGAGACCTTTTCATATACTTCAGGTATTGTTTTGCACAAAACAATGGTTTCGTTTGCAAATTTCTTCAATCCAAGTATGTGGCAATAACTATATTCGGGGCCGAGAACAGCAATTTTTATCATTTACTTATTTTCCATTTTGTTTAGTATTTCATTGGTTAATATTTTAGATTCCTGAACTAGAGAGCCAAAATATGCTTGGAGTTCAATAACTTTTTCTTCTAGAGCCATTTCATTTTTATCGTTTATTAATTTTTGCAGTTCTTTCAGGCTTTTTATATAATTAGATATGATTTCACCCGAATAAGGGTTTTCCATCAATATTTCCGGATATAGATCTGCTGATTGGGATAATGTTCTTCCTATGACAGATAACCTAATTTTAAAATTAGGCGTGAATTTTTCCTTTCCATTTAGGTTGAATTTATTTTTAAACAGATAATTTGCGAAGCCTAAATTGTCAAATTGATTCATGCATTGTATTATAGCCATCTCTTTATCATGCTGTTCATCAGATAATTCAATTACTTTTAGTCCTATAAATTCATAAATAGATTTTAACTCTTTTAATTTATTGCCTCTGATATTGCATAATACAATAGACTGCCCAGAAATATTAACACCCGGGCCGAACAAGGGATGTCCTCCTATTATATTTGATTTTGAATATTTTTCCATTAGTTTGCATGGTTTAACTTTTACAGAAGTAAAGTCTGTTAATATTGCTTCTTTCTTTGTAAAAGGAGCTAATTCCTTTATCACCCTTTCTGTTGACTTTATTGGAACTGAAATAATAACAATGTCTCCTTGTTTTGCAGCATCGATTGGTTTTATTTTTGTTGATCTTGATGAAATAATTACTTCATGACCCTTATTTTTTAGCGCTTCGGCAAATGCTGAACCAATCCTCCCTGTTCCCCCTATTATAGAAATCTTAGTCATTTTGAATTTCTCTTGATTTCTTCATTATTAAATTAAATAATTCTGAAACAAAAAGAGGGTCATAGTAACCTAAAGATTCCAGCTTTTGAGTTCGGTCATTTATGGTAAATTCTTCTCTTTTCTTATCTTGAACTTTTATTGATTGTTCTTTTTTTAGTTTACCTATCTCTTTGACTATGTTAAATCTACTTGCCAAAGATTCTAAAATTTTATAGTCTGTTTCATCAAGCTTTTTTCTCAACTCTGATAAGTCCATGAATAACAGAAAACTCTGGGTTATTTAAAATCTTTTAATGAGGCTTGTCCCGGTAGTTTTTCAGGGAACATTATTTTCCAGGTGGACCAGGTCTTCCTGAATATGCCTGAATCCTTGAGTTCTTTTCCGTGTTTTTTCAGGAATTCCTGGGTTGATGGGTCGCCCGGATATCCGCTTCCAGGATTGCCCAAGTTTTTATATTGTTCTTTGATTTTTTCGATTTCTTTTTCTCTTTCTACCTTGGCAAGAATTGATGCAGCACTGACTGATGGGTGATTAAAGTCAGCCTTGTGCTCACATATCACTTCTAAGTTATTTATGTGTTTGACAAATGTGATTAATTTATTTCTCCAGGCAACTATATTAGTTGATGGACAGTCAACAATGACTTTTATCTTTTCCTTGTGCCTTTTTTCGTTGTTTATTTTATTTATAATTTCTGCTGTTTTCATTGCTTCAAGAGTATTGAGATTTATGCCGTGTATTATTGAGAAATCTATGTCATTAGCAGAAGCTTTTACTATGTGAAAATCTTCGCAGTTTGCTTCTATAACTTTCGCAAGCACAACTCTTTTAAAATGAAATAAAAGCTTTGAATCTGTGACTCCTTGCTTTTTTAAAAATGCTTCATGGTCTTTTTCTAATAATACGCCCGCTAAAAACATACTTCCTAACACGGGTCCCCTCCCAGCATCATCTATTCCCAAAGTTAACATGATAAGATTAGAAAAGTAAGATATATAAGTTTTGTTTATTTTCTCTTTATATGAGAAAAAGGTGTCTTTCTAATGTGAGATTTTCTAGGAGAGGATTTATTCTTGATTTTGAGGTTGAGGATATGGTTACAGGTGATGATGATGGAGATGAACTTGAGGCTGTTGATACCTGGTCTTATAGAATTAGTAAGCCCGATAATATCAAGTTTTACAGAGAGAAGAACAGCAGAGTAGATGGAAAATATTCTTGATGTTTTGGCATCCAACCCATAATTAGAATAGCGCGGGCGGGATTTGAACCACGCGACCTCAAGGTTATGGGCCTTGCGAGCTAACCAGGCTGCTCCACCGCGCTATGCTGGTAAGCACAGGTGTTACCCAGCTTTAATTGAGAGATGGAGTAGCTTTTTAAAACTAACTGAAACATGAGCTGTTAAATGTTAGCAAGAAATCCGTTAAGCTTTAGAGAAGGAAAACAGGATAGATTTTGGTGTTGCTTAGATTGGGATACTAGATTAATAACAAGTTATCATTACAGTTTAAGAGTTAATCCACAACAAGCACAAGAATTCTTAAACAAAGCAATAAGCAAAGGAAAACCTAAATACATCCAAACCGATGCAGGAGTATTCTATCCAAGAGCTTTCAAAAAGCTATTTATTCAAATAAAATTTGGGATTAACAATTGAACATAAAATACAAAATTATCAAACAACACACATTCATAATTATAGAATTGAAACTGTTTTTATGAAAATAAAAGACAGAGTTATAGACTTTAGAGGCTTGAAAGCATTATGGTCTGCTCCTATTTTAATGACTGCAATAGTCATTCAGCATAATTTTAT
>JAGVXK010000008.1 GCA_018303825.1 Candidatus Pacearchaeota archaeon | reverse complement strand
TGGCCCCGAAGGGATTTGAACCCTCGACACCTGGATTAAAAGTCCAGTGCTCTGACCAGGCTGAGCTACGAGGCCATGACTCTAACAGCAAAGGACAATTTTTAAAGCTATTTATTATTAATCAAAATATGGAAAGTTATATTAAACAACAAAAATGCTAAGATTATAACATCATGATTTAATTATAGACATTATGGAATTTCTTTTTAAAACCTTGCAAAAGATATTTAGAAGCTGTCCTTTGCCATCTTAATAATGCTCTCTTTGCGCATTGCTCCAATAGCCCTATTCGCCTGCTCCCCGTCTTTGAAGAACATTGTTGTCGGAATTGACATTACCTGGAACCTGTTTGCTAGTCCATTCTCTTCCTCAACATTGACTTTGGCAAAATTCACCTTTCCCCTTAATTCTTTTGCTGCCTCTCTAAGATGTGGCCCCATTATCCTGCAAGGACCACACCAGGCAGCCCAGAAATCTATCACCCAATTGCCCTTTGCAACAGTTTTATCAAAATTCCTTTCAGTCAGCTCAATAATATTTTCCTCTTTCATATCTTCCTTTAAAAAATTATGCTTATAAACTTTGTGTAATAATTTCCAAGAGGTTAAATAATAAAATAGTAATGGTCTAAAATAACATTCTAAATCAATTCTCTAAATACCGCTTTTATCTTACCTGCTATTAACAATTTAGATGATAAGGTGCTCTATAGGGTTGTTGCCAAATGATGTGCTATTGGTTATTTAGAACGAAATTAATGTCATCTATTAAAACAATCGCTGAAATAATTATTGTCATTGGCAACATGTAATAAATATCAATCTTAATAAGATTATTTTGGGATGCTGCTTAATCAAGAATAGTTATCGTCGATAACTATTAATACTTCTTCTTCGTCGGTAAATGATGGAAAAAGACAATCTGCTTGAGAGTTTGAAAAAGCAGGGATATTCAGATGAGATACTATCAGCATTTGCAAATATAAAGAGAGAGAAATTTCTCCCTGAAAATATAGTTTCATATGCATATGATGACATTGCATTGCCGATAGAATCTGGCTCAACAATCTCACAGCCCTCCACAATAGCCTTTATGCTTTCCATTTTAGAGTTAAAGCCAAAAATTAAAGTTCTTGAGATTGGCTCTGGAAGCGGATATGCCCTTTCCTTGATAAGCGAGATAATAAAAGAAGGCGAGATTTATGGAATAGAAATAATAAAAAGGCTTGCAGTAAAATCTTCAGACTTATTGAGAGATGACAAGAAGATAAAAATATTCAACAAAGAAGGCTCCCTCGGACTCCCAAAGTTCGCTCCATTTGACAGGATTCTTATTTCAGCTTCATGTCCAGATATGAGAATTCCATATAATTTAGTGGAGCAGCTTTCAGAAGGAGGAATTTTAGTTGCAGCAGTAAAACAATCAATATTTCAGATAAAGAAAGAAAATGCCAAGTTAATAGAAAAAGAATTTCCAGGTTTTGCCTTTATACCATTGAGGAAAGAAGAGTGATAAAAGTTAAAAAGAATTTTAGTCTTTTTGATTATTTCTCTCGAAGATAATTAATAAATTATTCCCCGCAGCCAGACCTTGTTGTCTGCTTGCAGATCGTGCAGAATATAGCGCAATTGCCGAGTCTTTTCGCTGGACCACCGCAATGCGGGCAGACTAAGCCCTCGTGAGAGTAATTAACTTCGTTTCCGCTTTCATTTTCCAGTTCTTCTATTTCCATCTCCTCAAGGTCTTTGAATTCTTTATCAACTTTGTTTCCTTCATTGAAATCCTTGATTGACAATTGTGTTTCCATCTGCGGTTCAAGCTGTTTTATTTCCACATTTATTTTCTTTGCTCCTTCACCGAAATTGTTAAGCATAAACTGGGAGACATAGTCAACAATAGATGTAGTTGATGTTATTCTCATTATCTGTTTGTCTAGTTCTCCCCCAACAGGATTTTTGACAAAACCTGAAGGCTCAAACTTTTGATGCCTGAATTTGTTGAATAAGTCATTCACAGTGGCTCCGTATTGCAGATTCAGTGACATTGATGTAGCCCAGGCATCAATTAATCCTCTTATTGTAGAGCCTTGCTTGTGCATTGTTATGAAAATCTCTCCCGGCTTTCCATCATCATGCAATCCAATTGTGAGATATCCTTCATGTCCTGCAATTTCAAACTTATGAGTTATAGACTTTCTTGTCTGGGGCATTCTCTTTCTCTCAATCCTTTCAATCCTCACAGATTCTTTCTTTTTCATCATTTCATTTTCAGTCTTAGCGGTGTTTAACGGCTGAGACTTTTTGGAATTATCTCTGTAGATAGCAACTGCCTTCAATCCTTGCTCCCATGCGAATACATATGCATCAGCAATCTCGCTTACAGTAGAATACTCTGGCATGTTTATCGTCTTGCTTATCGCTCCTGAAATGAACGGCTGCGTGACTGCCATCATCAAAATATGCGCCCTGTGTGGAATTGACCTCTTCCCCTTAGCTGGCTTGAATGCACAATCAAAAATGCCAAGATGCTTATCTTCTAATGAAGAACCTTCAATTGTATCATTCTTATCTATGTAATCTATAATCTCTTTAACTTTAAAATTATCATATCCAAGAGTTTTCAACGCCAATGGCACAGATTTGTTAACTATCTTTAACATTCCTCCTCCTGAAAGTATCTTATATTTTACTAATGCAATATCGGGTTCTATTCCCGTTGTGTCACAATCGAGCATAAAGGCGATAGTTCCAGTAGGAGCCAGTACAGTTGCCTGCGCATTTCTATACCCATATTTTTCTCCAAGTTCAATTGCTTCGCTCCAAGAATCCCAAGCCTCATTCACAAGATATCTTAGATTTTCAGGCATTTTCAAAACATCTATCTTCTTTACAGCATCTCTATGCAAGTTCATTACTTCAAGCATAGGTTTTCTATTTTCCTCAAATCTTGGAAATGGACCGACAAGAGAAGCTAACTCAGCGCTGGTTTTGTATGCTTCCCCACACATTATTGCTGTTACTGCAGCAGCAACTGCTCTTCCCTCTTCGCTGTCATATGACAATCCAAGGCTCATAAGCAATGCCCCCAAATTTGCATATCCCAAACCAAGAGGTCTAAAATCATGAGAGTTCTTTGCTATCTTCTCTGTTGGATAACTGCTCCCATCTACAGCCAATTCCATTGCAGCTATAAAATACTTTACAACTTTTTTATACTTTTCAGCATCAAATCCATTTTCAGTTCTGAATTTCATTAAATTAATAGATGCTAAATTGCAGGCGGTGTCATCAAGAAAGACATATTCTGAGCATGGATTGCTTGCATTTATTCTTCCGGAAAACTTACAGGTATGATATTTGTTTATAATTGTATCAAACTGCATCCCGGGATCTCCGCATATCCAGGTTCCTTCTGCAATTTTGTTTAAAATATCTTTTGCTTTGAAAGTTTCACAAATTTCTTTGTTTTTAACATATTTTGTTTGCCACTCCCCATCACTTTGAACTGCTTCCATAAATCCATCAGGAACCCTTACGCTCATGTTGCAGTTTTGAAAAGCCACGCTGTTATATGCCTCTCCATTCAATCCTCCAGAATATCCCTGTTCTATCAGGGCCCAAGCCTTTCTTTCCTCATTTTGCTTGGCATTAATGAATTCTATTATGTCAGGATGATCTGCATTAAGTATTTCCATTTTTGCAGCTCTTCTTGTCTTTCCTCCAGACTTTATTATCGCGGCATAGGCATCATAACCTTTCATAAACGAAACAGGTCCCGATGCTCTTCCTCCGCCAGTCAATTTTTCCTTTGAACTTCTTAAGTTGGACCTATTACTTCCAGTTCCAGATCCAGCTTTGAAAAGATTTGCCTCTGCTGTCTGCAAAGCAAGAATAGCTTCCATATTATCCTCAACTCCTTGAATGAAACAAGCAGAGCACTGAGGATTATCATCTCCTTTATTGGAGTTAACAACTTTATTTAATGCAAAATCCCATTTATATGGAACAACTCCTCCAGCTTCCTTGTTATATTCTATTGTTCCGGCATTAAACCAGACCGGAGAATTAAACACAGCAAGCTGATTTAAACAGATAGCAGTTAACTCATCTTTGAAAATATTTGCCTGAATTTCATTCATGTATCCCTGTCTTAACGCCTGCCTTTCAAAGAATCGGGCAACTCTTCCTATGAGCTGTTCAATTGAATTTTCTCTTTCATTTTTTGCTTGGTCTCCCCAAAAATATTTGCTTGCGACAACTTTGATTGCTAAAGAAGACCAAAAATCAGGTCTTTTAACACTTGGCTGTGTAAATATTACTTTTCCAGAATCATCACTAACTTTAACATCTTTTGCCAACCATTTAATAGGATTCCCATATATATCAAATTCGAACGGGCTCTTTCCCTCATTTGTGAAGAATCTATCTATCCTAAAAACACCAAGTTCGCTGGTTCCTGACTGCGGTTCATATTTATTCCAGTCAACCTTATCCATATTGTTCATGTTGCTTGTCATTTCCATTTTTTTAAATCCTCTTTTTCCCCTATTTTAGTATTTAATTTTATATTTAGTTGAATGTAATCTTGCTAATATCTATTTTATCAAAGCTCCTTTATCTCTTTTTTGAAATCTCCAATATCTTTAAACTCCCTATATACTGAAGCGAATCTTATGTAAGCAACCTTATCAACCTTTTTCAGTTCTTTTGAAACAAGCTCTCCGATGACTCCTGTTTTTACTTCTTTCCCCATCTTTCTCAGCCTATCTTCAACATTTGCAATCATTTTATCTATCTTTTCATGCCCAACAGGTCTTTTTTCACATGCCCTTTCTATTCCTTTTCGGACTTTTTCCCTGTCAAAATCCTCTCCGCTTCCATCTTTTTTAATTACTCTTAGCCTGACAGATTCAACCGCCTCAATAGTGTTAAATCTCCTCCTGCATTTCAAGCACTCTCGCCTTCTCTTAGTTACACCTTCAAAATCTCTCTTATCCACGACTTTCGTCTCTTCATGAAGGCAGTAAGGGCATATCATCTCTTTTTATATATGTTTCTAAACACAACCCGTTGTGGTCTTTAATATCAAATTAACACAACTTATTGTATTTACTAGTTCTTGATGGGTTTAGGATATTTAAACATTTCTATTGAATATTTTTTATCCTCGGCAAAAAATAGAAAAAAATTTGTATCATTTTTATAGTGATAAATTATTTTTAACCTAAAGATAAAAAATAATCACGGTATTAATGCTCTTTTTTTATACATAATTTTATATATGACCAATTATTAACAAAAAAATGGTGGAAAACATTATGAATCAGTTGTCCTTTCAATTAGGGATTCCATTGTATTTATTGGGAATAGCCCTAGTCTGGTCTTTAATTTGGAAGGCGCTTGCTCTATGGAAATCTGCCAGAATGAATCAGCCAATCTGGTTTATAACATTGCTAATAATCAATACATTGGGTATTTTTGAAATTCTATATATCTTCCTGTTTTCAGAGATAAAATTAAATAACAGAAAGAAAAGCAATCCGAGAAAAAAATAATATGAGGGAAGGAGCAAATAGTGACAAAGAAAGATATGCCGAAAGTCTTATTTATGGCCCGTTGCCAAAAGAAAAAGCAAGGGAAATAATAGATAGTTGCAGGCACAATTCTAGAAGTTTTTATCTAAAAGTATTTGCGTTCCCAATTATTCTCTCTTTGTTCGCATATTGTGCTTCGCGTTCTCCAACTCTCGCTCTAGCGAAAGAAAAATTAGAAGAACAGATAGTCAAGCCCATATGCCATTCCATTGAATATGTTGTTGGTAAGTTCAATTCTGGATGGAAATAAATAAAAGAATCATTTAAATATCATAAAGATATAATTAAATTATGAATACTAAATTTAAGAAGCATCAAAAAGTAAAATTATTAAGAGACCCAGACAGGGAGTATATTGAATATCATGAAGAGCTTGAAGATGAAGAGAAAAAACCTGCAATAATCGCAGGCATGCAGGGCAGAATCAACATCATCCTTCCCAATGGGCAATATCATGTCCAGATAGAAGACAAGAAAGGCAACATAATTGCCTATTGCTCAGTCAGTGAAGATGATATAGAAGCTGTTTAATCCGTCTATTTAACTGTCTTGACTAGAATCAGTATTATTTATGAGGGTTACATTTGTGTTATTCTGCTCCGGAATTGTGACATTCGTGTTATTGACAACAGGATTAGTCATATTAGTATCGTTAATCGAAGGAGTGGTTACATTCGTGTTATTAACTGGCGGAATTGTAACATTTGTATTATTTGTTGGTGGAACTATCGTTCGGTTTGTGCAAGCTCCAATGTAATCTCCATGAGCTAAATGCGCCTTCAGCGCATTCTTTGAAATGGTTATGATGTTATTTATCTTTCCTGGTTTATGGCATATTGTAACTTTCCTAGCAGTTACATTCAGGATACTTCCATTGTGAGCATCAATTTCTATTGTTGCGTTCGTCTTTCTTTTGAAAAAAAAGAAAAACTTATATTCTTCCTCATACTCTAACTTGTAAACCACTTTATTTCCATTATTTTCTTTCAATTTGACTACACATCCATTCCTTGCGCACCTGACTTTCATTTTATTTATCAAAATCCCTGATGCATCATCGGGCATTATTTGTATATCAATAAGACTACCATTAGACAAATAAACTCTCAAAATCTCTCCAAGAGAACTATTTCCTATAGATATATTCAAATCTGACAATGCATCTATATTACTTCCTTTTATTTTAATTTTAAATTCTCCACTCTCATTTTTTATCTTTTGCATTATTTTGAACTTTGTTTTATTTCCTTCACGTTCAACTTCTACTTCTCTTTCAGCCCCATCTTTGCCCTTATCGTTATTGTTCAATTCATTCAAGTCATCATTAATGTCTTCGCCATTCGCACCAGAATTCATATTTCTATTAACCCCTTCTTTAGCCATAACAAAACCAAATATTCCTATTAACAAGACCAAAGCAAGCACAATGACCAACATTCTTTTCATCGAGAAAACAGCAAATATAACTATTTAAACCTTATTTATCCTTATTTCTATTTCTTTCTTAATTTCATCATTAGCTTTCTTTCCCTTCTTTTTCTTCTTATATTCTTTCTCATTAATTCATCAGAAAACAAACATTTTTAAACCTATGTTTAAGCCTGAAAAACCTGAAAAATGCAGAAATTCATCAGAGCCATAAAATTTAAATACCTCTTCTTTCTCCCAGCGATAACTAAACTTAGTTTAAAAAAATGAGGGGCAGAAAAGTGGGCAAAGAAATAGAAGAGGATGAGGAGCTGGATGAAGATAACCTGGACAGTGACTTATTTGAAGACGATTTGGACGATGAACCTGAAGGTGATTTAGAAGGCGAAGATTAGCATTTCTGTTTTTTTATTTTTATTTTTTGGCTATATTTTTATAGCTCGTTATTTGACTCGATTCGCAGCTTTGCTGTAATTATCATCAGTCAAATAATAGTTATGTTTTTAACCCCTAATATTCAGTTAAATTCATGAACAAAATCATTGAAATAAGGAACAAAATTAATCGTCTGGGGTATGATAAATTGGTAAAACCTATCCTATTTTTGTTTGAGCCAGAATTAATACACAACACTTTTATTAAAATAGGAAAAATTCTTGGCTCTAATGTGATAACTAAATTTCTAATCTCTTTTGCATTCAATTATCAAAATCGGGTCTTGGAACAGAAAATCTTGGGAATAAGATTCAAAAGTCCGATTGGACTTTCGGCAGGATTCGATAAAAATGGCGAAATGATATCTATAATGGAAGACGTGGGATTTGGATTTGTTGAAATAGGAAGCATAACTGCCCGGTCTTCCAAGGGAAATCCTGGAAAAAGACTTGAAAGATTAGTAGACAGAAGGGCGCTATGGGTTAATTTTGGATTAAATAATAAAGGAGCAGATATAAACTATGAAAGATTAAAGGATAAAAAATATAATTTTCCGATTGGAATCAGCGTAGCAAAAACAAATTGCAGGGAAACACGCAATGAAAAAATAGGTTTGCAGGATTATCTTTACACAATAAACAAATTCAAGAATCTTGCAGACTTTCTGGTGTTAAATATAAGCTGTCCAAATGCTTTTGGTGGGAGAGCATTCTCTTCTCCAGATTTATATAAAAAATTGCTGGAAGGAATAAGAAAAATAAGAGTAAAAAAACCAATATTTACGAAAATATCTCCAGACTCCTCACATTCTGATATTAATGAAATAATAAAATTGTCTGAGAAATATGAAATTCAAGGATTTATATGCACTAATCTCCGCAAAGAACATGAATTTTCAAAAGGAGGTTTGTCTGGAAAGGCAATAGAAGCTAAATCAAATGAAATCCTAGAGTATGTCTATAAAAAAGCAAATTCAAAAAAGAAAAAGTTCATAATAATAGGTGTTGGAGGAATTTTCAATGCAAAAGATGCGTACAAAAAAATAAAACTTGGAGCTGACCTTGTGCAGCTCATTACTGGAATGATATATCAGGGACCAAGTTTGATAGGAGAAATAAATTATGAACTCGCAAAATTACTAAAAAAAGACGGCCACACAAATATAAGCCTAGCCATTGGAGCAGATGTTAAATAAAATTTAGCAAAATCATGAAAGAATTACAAATTTTTCATAAAAAAGTAAGAAATTTCTTCTAAGTTTATCATCCATTTAACTATAAGAAACTTTAAATACCAAATATGCAACATCCTCCTAATAAAAAAAGAGTAAAATGGCGAGAAAGTGCATATATTGCAAAAATGAAATAGCTGACGAAAGCGTAATAGACTTCTGTAGGAGATGCGGCGTTGGGGTTTGGGGAGAAAAGATGTTCAATGCTATTGTGCAAGGCATGGAAAAATCAAGAGATAACGGAGATCTCTTCCAAGGCAGCATAACAGATTCTTTCAGTGATTCACAGCATAATAAGGCAACTAGGCGCTTTTAAAATAATAATGACATTTAACGAGCTTTTTATTTTTCCTTAATACCCAAAGGTCTTGTCTTTGGGATAAAGCAAGGCAGGAAATAGATATTAAAAATAAAAATAGTTTAACTAAAATATTATCTTATACTCGATGAAGATAAGCCGTTGCATGAGATAACAGGGTTTTTTGTTTTCCTATGCTCTAAGGTTTTATCTTTGGGGTTCTTCACCAGAAGCCTTATCAGAAGAAATTTTGAGATTTATTAAAGCAGAGTGTGTCGCATAATCGGGACTTGAATATTGATGTTGCATGACGGGACTTTTATAAATTGAGAGTCATTTTGCTTCCTTTATTCTCCATTTTCCGTTAAATTTCTCTATTCTATTATTTCTTTTTAATCTTCTAAGGGAAGTATAAGGATACTTTTCTTTTGCTTTTCTTTTTATTTCATTTGTTGATGCTACCCCTCCAAATTCTTTTAATATATTGAGTATTTCTTCTTGGCTCATTATATTATATACCGAAATAGGATATTAAAGGTATTTGGTTTAAACAGGAATAGGTTTTTATATGGGTTTTTTGTATATAAGACATGCAAAAAGAGGACTTAGTTGATGAGGATGGAAAGATAATTTATGATAATATAATAAAAAAGTATCCTTGGATTGTTAAAGAAAACCAAAAATGTATTTTAAGCCCAGATAGTGATGGGTTATTATGCGGATTGTTTATGTCAAAATTTCTAAATTGAAATGTTGTGGGATATTATGATGGTAAAGTATTGGCTTTGAAGAAGGGAGAAAGTGTTAAAGAATGCATCTTTTTAGATATGGAAATTTTCAGAGATTATGTCAAAAGTTTAGGACATCATATGGTTTTGTATAATAAAAGGCAAGTTCCTAATATCTGGTTTAATTTTGATAATTGTATACAACCCAATAATATAAGGGGATATGATGCAAAGAATTCTTTCAACTTAAAATATCCTTTAGGGGCGATACATTTAATTCTCGGAATAGTAGGGCATAAAAAGAAGATTGAAATAAAGAAGGAAGCGATATGCCCCCTACTTTATACAGATGGAACTTTTAAGAATTTGTTTAATTATCCAGATAATTGTTTAAGTTGGTTGAACTTTCTTTGTGCAGAAGAAAAGAATAGCCCATTAAAAACAATATTTTTTAATGACCACCATACTACTTCTTCCCTTATGATTGTATTAAGAGATTTCTTCGAACAATTAAGACAAATAAATAATGGTTCGAGGGGAGCCGATAAAATAAAAATCTCAAACTCAAGTGGAGAACCAGTTAATCTTGTTAAAAAGGGAAATGCCTTTTCCATTAGTAATGAACAAAGAAACAAAGTTTTTACTTGCCTCTGTTAATTCTGGAAGAAGTAGAAGTAGTAAATATGCAGAGAAAGTCTTTCAAGAAGCATTAAAGCAAAATGGTAAAATTCCATTCCAGATAATCGTAGATGGATATGCAGGTTATCAAGATGGATGTAGAAAACATTTAGAAATTTGGGACAAGAAAGGAAGGTTAATTTTACTTCAATCAAAGGGCATAGGAAAGAGATTAACAATAATGCAATAGAGAGCCATCATGCTTTAATAAAGGACTTTCATAAAGTAAGAAAGGGAGTTAAGGAAGTTCAGACCTATCAAGACGGCTTTAAGGTATTTCATAATTTTGTTAGAAAGTCAGCAAGAGATGATTTAACCCCTGCTGATAAATGTGGGATAGGAGTTCAAGGGAATAGATGGAACACTTTATTAATAAATTCGCTTTCTAAAAACCATGCAACTTAAAGAGGATACTTGGCTTAAAGTTAGTAATATTAACAAAATTGAAGGAAGAACTAAAAATTTTTGGATAAAGATAAAGAATAAAAAAACTTATTATGATATATTAATTGGTAAGAAAGGTAAAGAAGCACATATACATTATGGAATAAATCCTGATTTAACTATCACCTTTTTAGAAGACCGAAAAGGAGTTCAAAACATAAGACACGAGCTAATTGAACCGAACGGAGATATGATTCTGATGGAAGATAAAACCTTTTCAGGAATAACAAAGGAATTAACTCTAAGCTATAAAGGGATTTGCAGAGGAGATGGAAAAATGAGGTATCTTAATCTAACTGAATTAAGATTGACAGAAAGTCCCGAAAGCGACAAGCGAGAAAATTATGGATAAAAGTCCCTAAGATGCGACACACTCATTAAAGCAAATCTTTTTAAACTACTTTTATCAGATATTAAAATGCTGAGTCATAAGAGAATAAGAACAAAGGGAAAATTGTCATTGACAAGATATTTCCAGAAGTTTAAAACTGGAGATTACGTAGCTGTGTCTCAGGAATTAAATGTTCCGTTTTACTATGTGAAGAAGCTGCAAGGAAGGACTGGAAAAGTCATAGAAAAGCGGGGAGATGCCTATTATGTTGAAATAAAAGACATAAACAAACTAAAGAGATACCTTATTAAACCAATCCATCTAATCAAAATCAAAGCATAAAATGAACGTACTAAACAGAAAGGCCCTAACAATGGTCGAAGCGAAAGAATATATAAAAAACATGAGCGAGTCCAAGCCAATTCATGGATATTTCAAGACTTTCTCAAAGTTAAGCAGAGATAAAGCTGAAAAGCTTGCAGAAGAAATAAAGGCATTAAACAATCCAAAGGTAAAAGATTCAGACATAGTAAAAGTCATCGACTTGCTCCCAGAAGACAGCGAAGATGTAAATAAAATATTTATAGAGGTTGGTCTTTCAGAAGAAGAGGCAAGGGCAGTTGTTGATATTGTTTCTAAATATATTAAATAAACTAAAATGGAAAAAGAAGATAATGCGATAATCTTAGATTACCTGCCATATGGCTATCCAATGGGGGAGAAAATGCTTCCCGTAGCCCAGGCGATAGGAGAAAAGACTCTTGTCCTTCTTGAGTTAATTCCAAGGCGTGGAATGACTTTAGAGAGTGGAGAAAAGGTTTATATAGGTCAAGAAAAGAGAGATAAGATATACTATATCTCTGGCAGGCTGCCAAGAGAGAAGTTAACGGAGACTGCAAAGATCCAACTACAAACTTATGTAGAAAAAATAGTTGCGGAGCAGGAGAAGAAATTCGTAGATTTCTTTAACACTGCTCAGGCAATCAACACAAGACTACATCAGCTTGAACTATTGCCTGGGTTTGGCAAGAAACACACACAGGAGATTTTAAAGGCAAGAGAAGAAAAAGCCTTTGAATCTTTTGATGATATAAAAGCAAAGGTTTCAAACTTACCTGATCCTAAGAAAGCAATAGAAAAAAGAATATTGGAAGAATTGACAGAAAAACAAAGATTCAACCTCTTTGTTAAATAAGAAATAAAATTTAAAATAAAAATGGCAGAAGAAAAGCAAAAACAAGAAGAAAAGAAGCAAAAGCCTAAACAGGAAAAGAAAGAACTAAAAGAAGAAAAGAAACCGATGAAAGAAGAAAGATACGAATCCCTAGTCAGAATTTTCGGATATGACATTCCTGGAACAAAGAACATTTATGCAGGGTTAACAAGAATAAAAGGAATTTCATGGAGCATTTCTAATGCAGCGTGCATTAAACTCGGCATGCCAAGAAATAAAAGAATCCAGGATTTATCAAAAGATGAAATAAAAAAAATTGAAAACTTTCTTAAAAATCTGGAAGTATTGCCATTTATGAAAAACAGAAGGTTTGATCCTGAGACAGGAAAGACATCGCATTTATACGGCTCAGACCTTGACATTAGAGAAGAATTTGATATTAAGAGGCTAAAGCAAATGAAGTCATATATTGGAATCAGGCACGGGGCAAACCAGCCAGTCCGTGGACAGAGAACAAGGTCCCACTTCAGAAAGAAGAAAGTCGCAATCGTCGGAAAAAAAGCAATTAAACAACCGATAAAGTCAACAGGAAAATAAGATGATAAGAAAACCAAATAGATACTCAAAGCCAAGGAAAGCATATGAACTATCAAGAATAAAGGAAGAGAACGTTCTTTTGGAAAAATATGGATTGAAAAATAAAAAAGAAATATGGAAAACAATTGCTAAGGTAAACTATTTCAGAAGAAGGGCCATGGCACTTGCAAAGTCTGCAAATGAAGAGCAGGAAATTCTTTTCAATAAACTTAGAGGTTTTGGACTTAAGGTTTCAACAATTGCAGATGTTCTCGCATTAACTGTTGAAGACTTGCTTCAAAGAAGGCTTCCTTCAGTCATACAAAGAAAGGGTTTGGCAAAAACAGTCAGAGAAGGAAGGCAAATGGTAATCCATAAGAGAGTTTTAATAGACAATAAAGTGATAAACATTCCGAGTTATCTGGTTTATGTCAATGAAGAAGGCAAAATAAAACTAAAGAAAA
Source organism: Candidatus Pacearchaeota archaeon (assembly GCA_018303825.1). Taxonomy (GTDB): domain Archaea; phylum Nanobdellota; class Nanobdellia; order Pacearchaeales; family GW2011-AR1; genus JAGVXK01. The sequence goes on along the minus strand of JAGVXK010000008.1, from coordinate 28,920 downwards.
GAAAACCAAAAGCTCCGAAGCAAGAAATTTCAGAAACAAAAGAAGCAAGAGAAATAAAAGAGGAACAACCAAAAGAAGCAAAGGAGAAAGCTAAATAAAAATGGCAAAAGAAAAATCAATAATCTATAAAGCAGAAGTGAAAGAAAAAAAAGTTATTAAAGAAAAATCTAAAGAAGATATTAAGATAGAAAAGAAAGTTGAGGTTAAACGCAATGAAATAGATATAAAAAACGAGTTAAAAGATAAAAATGTTGAAGTAAAAGTTGAGGCGAAGGAAATAATTGAGGATAAAAAAGGTAAAAGCAATGAAGCCAGTGATAGTGTGACTGATAGCGATAAGGTAGAAAAGAAAGAAGAAAGAGCAGGAATAGCATACATTTTCTCATCTCCAAACAATACAATTGTCCATATTACAGACCTAGCAGGAAATACAATTTCTCGTGTCTCTGGTGGAATGGTTACAAAGCATTCAAGATTGAAAGCAGACCCAACAATCGCGATGTTCGTTGCAAAAAAGGCTGCAGAAAGAGCGAAAGACTTAGGAATCAACGCCTTGTTCATTAGAATGAGAGCAAAGACAAACACTGAAGGCCTTGGAGTGGGCCCAGGAGCGCACTCTGCTGTTAAATCTTTGGGTAGAGAAGGATTCAGAATTCTTAATGTTTTAGACGCTACAAGGGTTCCTCGTGGAGGACCTAAGAAGAAAGGGGGCAAAAGGGGCAGAAGAGTCTAAAGGCAAGCTTTAAAAGACTCTTTTTATTAATAATAAAATGGAAGCAATAACAAATACAAAGGAAAAACTTGTTTTAAGAGGACAGATATCGGAATCTCTTGCCAATGCGATAAGACGCTCAGTTTCAGAAATTCCGGTTCTGGCAATAGATGAAGTTGAAATTTACAAGAATGATTCTGCATTATATGACGAGGTTCTTGCCCACAGATTAGGTTTAATTCCTTTGGTAACAGAAAAATCAATGACATCAAAGACAAAAATAGACTTTAAATTAACTAAAGAAGGTCCATGCACAGTTTATTCAAAAGACCTAAAGGGAGCAGGAGATATAGTTTTTAATAACATTCCCATAACAATTCTCGGAGAAGGGCATAAATTAGAGTTAGTAGCTACGGCGGTTCTTGGAAAGGGAATTAATCATGCAAAATTCGTTCCAGGATTATGCTTTTACAGGCATTTATTGGAAGTAAAGTCAAGCCCTGAAGCAGACAAGATAGTTCAAGGTTTCAAATTCGCCCTCATCAAGCCAGAAAAGCAAGAAAGCAAGTGGATTTGCGACTTAAATGACCTCGAAGCAGATAAAATAAGAGATATGGACAAATCTGCAGTTATCGGTGCAAATGAAATTCTTTTAATCATTGAATCATATGGAAACCTTCCAGCAAAAGATATTCTTACCAGAGCAATAGAAGCTCTTTCTGAAAACCTTGACGAATTTGAAAAGTTCATAAACAAGAACGCTTAATTCTGTTTGACAATATAGTCAAGAACATTAATATTTCCGCAGTTTGTCGTTGACTATTTAGGGAAAGACTTAGGTCTTTCACTAAAATTATCATAAAAAGCTGTTTTAATAGGCCTTCTGTTAATTAATGTAAAAATCTTAAATTCTTCATGTTAAATATTATTCATACAAAGTATTATCGGCGTGTTTGGTTAGATAAATAGGTTTTGGGACTAGAAAGCATTTTAAACATACAAGTTAATCAATTTATTATGGGTCTGTTATTATATAATACATTAACAAGAAAGAAAGAGGAGTTTAAACCGATCAAGCCAGGAAATGTTGGAATGTATGTCTGCGGTCCGACTGTGAATAATGTTCCTCATCTAGGCCATGCAAGGGCGCAGATATCTTTTGATATATTAAGAAGATACCTAATTTTTTCAGGATATAAAGTAAAATTTGTTTCTAACATAACAGATATAGAAGATAAAATAATAAACAAGGCAAAAGAATTGAATGAATCTATAGAATCGCTGACAAAAAGAAATACTCTTGCTCATCTTAAAGATTACTTCTTGCTAAACATCGGCAAACCAGATGTACAGCCAAAGGCAACAGAATATGTAAAAGAAATGATAGAACTTGTAAAAAAGCTTGAAGAGAAGGGATACACTTATCTGATTGAAGGAGACGGGGTTTATTATGATGTTTCCAAATTCAAAGATTATGGAAATCTCTCGCATCAAAATATAGAAAACTTGAAGTCTGGAGCGCGGGTGAAGGCAAATGAAGAAAAAAAGAATAAGGAAGACTTTGTTCTTTGGAAATTCTCAAAGCCCGGAGAGCCTGAATGGGATTCTCCCTGGGGAGCGGGTCGGCCTGGCTGGCACGCTGAATGTTCTGCCATGTCGTATTCTATTCTTGGACTGCCTTTTGACATTCATGGCGGTGGCCAAGATTTAATATTCCCGCATCATGAAGATGAAATTGCACAAAGCGAAGCTGCCTATGGTAAAAAAATAGCAAACTTCTGGATTCATAACGGAATGATTAATGTTGATAAAGTAAAAATGAGCAAATCACTTGGAAACTTCAGAACAATCAAAGATGTATTAAAAAATTATAATGGAACAGTTATAAGATATTTTATTATATCAAATCAATACAGGCAGGCAATAGACTTCAATAAAAAAATTCTGGACGATTCTAAAACAGCTTATGAAAGATTAAAAAATATTATATTTGACATAAGGGATGATAAAAAGAAGAATGAAGAATACTTGGATGAGTTTAGGAAAGCAATGGATGATGACCTTAACACACCAAAAGCTCTCGCAGTTCTGTGGAATTTAGTCAGGGATGAAAAAGCAAAAGGAAAATTAAATACAATAAAGGAAATGGACAAAGTTTTAGGCTTAAGTTTATTGGAAAAAGAAAAAATTGTCATTCCAAAAGACGTCAAAGAACTGGTAGAACAAAGGGAAGAAACAAGAAAAGCAAAAGACTGGAAATTAGCAGATGAACTGAGAAAAAAGATATCAGAAAAAGGATTTATGGTCGAAGACAAGAAAGAAGGATATAAACTTAGTAAGAGATAGATTATGTGGAAAAGGCTCAGAGGCATCAGGAAAGAGCTAAAAGACTAGTTTTGAATTTCTTCATCATTAAGAATCTCTTTTACAGGCAATCTCAATGATATTTCATTATCATACTGAATAAGAGCGACAGCAGCTTTACCATCCATCCAAACCCCTTGAATTCTATAATCTGCGTAATCTGTGTCACCTAAACTTGGTTTTTTATGCCATTTTTAAAGCGAATTGCGGGAATCAAATTTACGGTCAAACTTAAGTAATCCAGTTTGTGCATTTCCACCACGACAATACTCGTTATAGTAATCTTCTACTGTCTTCGTCATGTTGATATCTCCATATAATATCTTTTTAAATGTTACTGATGATATGACTATATGTATGAGATTTCTTTTTCGCAAGAATTAAAAGCCCCCTTTATTCTTTATAATTATGAAAGCCAAGAAAGAGACTAAGGAAACAAAAGAAGCGAAGAAAGAAATGAAGAAAGAGATATATCTAGATTATGCTGCAACAACTCCTCTAGACCCTCAAGTGTTAAAAGAAATGCTGCCTTATTTTAGCGAAAAATATGGAAATCCCTCATCAATGCATGAAAAAGGTCTTGAAGCAAAGCAGGCAATTGAAGATTCAAGAAAAACCATAGCCAAAATACTAAATTGCAATCCAGGAGAAATTATATTTACTTCTTCTGGAACAGAAAGCATTAATCTTGCGTTAAAGGGCATAGCATTTGCAAACAAAGACAGAGGAAATCACATCATAACTTCAAAAATAGAGCATCATGTTGTTCTTGACACTTGCAAATACCTTGAATCTCAGGGTTTTAGAGTAACTTATCTCGATGTCGATAAGTATGGATTGGTCAATCCTTTCGATGTTGCTAATGCGATTACCGGTAGAACGATTCTCATCTCAATAATGTATTCAAATAATGAGATTGGAACAATCCAACAGATAGAAGAAATAGGAATCATAGCAAAATCAAGAAAAGTCCTGTTTCATACAGATGCCTGTCAGTCCGGACTTCTTGACCTCGATATTAAGAAGTTAGGGGTAGATCTTTTGACAATGAATGGAAGCAAGATTTACGGGCCAAAAGGCTCTGGAATCCTATATATTAAGGAAGGGATAAAGATAACCCCTTTGCTGCATGGAGGAGGGCAGGAAAATAAACTTAGGAGTGGGACTGAAAACGTTCCGGGAATTATTGGTTTTGCAAAAGCCCTAGAATTAATCCAAAAAGACAAAGAGAAGGAGTCAAAGAGGTTAATAGAATTAAGAGATTATTTGATAAAAGAACTTCTCGAAATTCCAAAGACAAGACTTAATGGTTCAACTGACAAAAGACTTCCAAATAATGTTAATATTACTTTCTTTGGTGTTGAGGGAGAGGCAATGGTTAATCAGCTTAGTGATTTGGGAATCTATATTTCTACCGGTTCTGCCTGCGATTCAAAGAAAGAAGAATCAAGCCATGTTCTAAGAGCAATCGGCCTTTCAGCTAAGAATGCGCAGGACATTGTAAGATTTTCCCTTGGGAAATACACTAAAGAAGAAGATATCAATTATGTAATAAAAGCAGTTAAAGAAATTGTTAGTAAATTGAGGAAAGTGTCTGTTAATTAAAATAAAAAATCGTGTTAATTATATACTTTAGATTACAATTATCTTTAAATAGATGTTCTAAACTTATGAAAATATGGCTTTGCAATTACCTTATGAGCACCGCTTAATTTATACAACTGAAGAGGCAGGTCCAATCAAGCCGGATACATTGTACAATCTGGTAAGAATCGCCCCAACTACTTCAGAGACTGGTTACTTTAGAATGCATTTTTTCACTAATAGTGAAAATGTTTTGGCTGGAAGCCATGCAGATATCTCAATAGATACTGAAAGGGCAACTTTGGACCTTAGAGAAACAGTTTGCCCATCATCTCAGGATTCTGAGAGTTTTAAAAAAATATTAAATGGAATAAGGTTAGAAAAGTTGCTTTTGAATTATCCCTCATCCCATGGCGATAGGGAGCAATTTGCGCTAGCAGGAGAAGCCCTTAAGATATTACAGGATAATATTCAAACTATCACAGATAATGGATATGTTATTAATCCCTCATTATTTTGCATAAGTCATGACATGGTTCAAGTATCAGATAGTTTTCCAGGTTTCTTTTGTAGCAGTTTTGCCGGGAAAGCAGGTATTTCTACGCATGAGATAATAAAAGGTAAAGAAGAATTCAAAATTGTTCTCCGTTATACTTCCGATATGAAAGATTCTGATGAAATAGCTGCTTATAGAAAGTTCATGAAAACCATCTGATTGATTAAATTGGTTCCTTAGTTCTGCAAACATTTATAATTCTCCCAAAACTCATTCCCGCAGGCGGGAATGCCGGAGCGGTCAAACGGGCATCGTTAAGGCCGATGTAGCTTAGTGCTTGCGGAGGTTCGAATCCTCCTTCCCGCACTTAAAAATAATACTGCAATAATATTTATATATCGGAAAAATCTGGGAAGCAGATGACCGGTAAATTACAAGGAAGATTGCAGGAGAGATATGTTAAACATAGTCTTGAGTTTATTGATGTGGAACGTACTAGAATACTCACATATGATAGAAAGAAAATGCTTGTTGATTTCAATATAGGTAACAAGAAAGGTTCCGTACGAATTGAAGTCAGAAATAATGAAAGAAATAGGCAGCTTTATCAGAAAGGGGAGAGATATTTAGGGGTTTTTGAATGGGATATGAAACCTGATTTTCTTGGAGATGATCCTAAAAAAATGGACATTGGAACATGCTGTCTTGAATTAAGAAGAGTATATGGTTTTAGCAATAAACCAATATATGAAAGAGAATAGTTATTATTAGTACAACTGATTAATTCTTACTAATTCTTATTAAATTTGCCCGGTTTGGGTAAACTTTCTCATTGCCTGCTCAAGAATTACCTGGGGGGCAAATCCCTTTCTGGTGCAAGCCTTGATAAAATCGTCGTAAGTTGCCTGATCCACATTATAGTCAATCTTTCTTTTTTTTGCTCCAGGTGCTGTTGATGCCATTCCAGTTATTATAAAAATAAGCTTATAAATTTATGTTTTATGCTCCAATTTCTTCAATCTATTTTCAAGTTCTTTTATTCTCCTGCTTAATTCTTTATTAGGATTATTTTTGTTCATGGATTCTACGAAATCATTAAGATATGCATTGAATAATGTGCTTAATTTGCCTCCGAAAAGGTTAAGTTTTGTTTTTGCCTTCTCCAAAGATTCTTTGTCTACAGTTATATTTACCCTTATCTTCATATTCTTAGTCATAGTAAGTATAAGTGTGTATTTAAGTATAAAAACCTTTCTCCCGGCAAAGGTTTAAATACTATCGGAAAAATAGCTAATTATGGTTAATGCAATTTCACAAACAAAGTTGAAAGTTAGAATAAAGAGAAAGACAAACCCCGAATTACTTGAGTTGTTGCAACTTGCTAGAAAGAACAAGGCTTGGATGCGGGTAATAAAAATAATTTCCAGTTCAACTAGGCAGTATTCCTCTGTTAATCTTCAAAAAATAGACAAAGAAACAAAGGCAGGAGACACAGTTGTAATAATTGGAAAGGTTCTTGGCTCCGGAAGCTTAACTAAGAAAGTTAGAATATGCTCCCTCGGAATTTCAGAAGATGCGAAAGAAAAATTAAAGGAAACAAAATCAGAATTTGTCTCAATTTTAGAAGAAATTAAATCAAATGCTAAAGCTGCGGGAATAAAGTTAATAAGATAAAATGGTAGAAGAAAAAAACAAACAGGAAAATCAAGAGCGAACAGCCAAAGCAAAAGATAGGACAATAGCTAATAATGCTGGTCAAGGAAATGAAATTGTATTAGAAGGAAAGAACATTATACTTGGGAGATTATGCAGTTTTGCCGCTAAGCAAGCACTTTTAGGAAAAAATATAGTTATTGTCAACTGCAATGATGTTTTAGTTTCCGGAAACAGGGAAAACATTCTTAGGGAATACTCAAGAATAAGAAAACTTGACACTCTTAATCTAAGAGGTCCTATTTTGCCTAAAGTTCCTGAGAAAATAGTAAAAAGAACTGTTCGTGGAATGCTGTCTTATAAGCAGGCAAGAGGTTATGAAGCCTGGAAAAGAGTAATGTGCTATAATTCTCTTCCAACAAAATATGAATCTGCAAAAAAACTTGTTTTGAAAGAATCTTCATTGGAAAACAAGAATGTAAAGACAATGGCCCTCAAGGAGGTAGCCAGATTAATATGATACCTCGGGAAAAAGAAATATATTCTGGAAAAAGGAAAACGGCAGTAGCAAAGCTCAGAGTGAAACCTGGAACTGGAAAGATATATTTCAATTATCTTCCAACAGCAGAACTTAATCTATTTCATAAATTAGCTTTATCAGAACCGATAAGAATATTTGAGCAGACGCTTGGAGAATCATTGAATTACGATTTCTTTATAAAAGTTGTTGGGGGGGGAAAAGAAGCGCAAGTAGAAGCGGCAAGATTGACTATTGCTCGTGCATTAGTTGCTCTTACCGGTTCGGATGTATTAAAGAAGGCATTTGTCAGATATGATAGAAATATTCTTGTTGAAGACTCAAGAAGAAAAGAAGCAAGGAAGCCAGGCGATTCCAAAGCAAGAGCAAAGAGACAGAAGTCTTATAGATAAACCACCATTATGGATAATAAACTTACTGGAAGAAGTGTTAAAACAGGATTTTTGGAAGGATTTGTTGATGGAACATTAATGAAAACCTTTTGGAATAGGGAGACGAGAGATTCAAAGAAGACAATTTCTTATATGATTGGGATGATTGTCGTGGGAAATATACAGCCTTTCGCAAATACCTGTATTCTTTATGATTTAATCAAAGGGAATTACAAAAAATAACTGATATGACTATTTTTTCCAGAACATCCAGCCTTTGCTGATGTTTTTTTTCTTATGATGCTTTGACAAAGAAGCCTTTATTTTTCTTATCTTGCCGGCTTTAGACTTTTCACTAAAAGATCTGCCGCGTCTTAGTTGTGCTGTCTTTTTAACCTTCTTAGCAACCATTTTTTTCAATTTCTTTTTGCTCATTTCATTTTTATGAATATGAAGCTGATACAGAAGACACTTTCATGTCTCCTGTCCCTTAAACTCTGAAGAGTTTCAGGCATCTGGACTCGGTGAGGGAAGTGCCTTAAACAGCGCCAATTCAATCTTAACCTCTTGACATGTTTTAAAGGTTATCTCCTTCGACCTATAAATAAGCTTAACAGATGCAGATTCCGTATGACGAGTTATAGTCCAGACGCCATATTAATAGCTGCACACCTGACAGAGGCTTTTATAGCGACATCCTTTCCAGGACAACCGAAATGTCCCGCCAGCTTCGGAGAACAGAGATTTAACCAAGATATATAGATATCTTACCACTTTAAAGTTTCAAATATGCTGATAAAAGATTAAATTGGATGGTTATGAAATATTATGTATTTTTTGAATCTCTTTTCCCCATCAACAATTTATCAAAGAATCTTTCTACAACACCATCTTCCACAAAAGATCTATATGCTTTATCAAAACTATTTTCCGTGATACTTATTGTTGAGGTATTCCTTGCCAGCCTAGCCATAAGTGTAAAAACATTTCCCGCAGATAAACAAATTATCAACCCACCTTTTTTGACAAATCTGTCAGCAAAACCAGCTTCGAAAGAATTTTCGGGATATTTTATTTTCGTTCCATTTCCAGAAAACTGATTAGCCAAAAAATATTCTAAACACCTAAATCCATACCCTACTGTATCTGCTTTTAGGAAATATTCGGGAGCGAAAGCCAATTTATCATCAATCCTGCCAATGTTGAAAGTAGGTCTCGGAGGTTCATCTTCAGCAAAAACAAATATGCCAAAACCCTCCCTAAGATTGTGTTCTATTATTGGATATCTTATCTCATTCATTCTGTTTATTATTCAATCCATCTAAAGGGTTCTTAATTTTTTTAATTACATCACTAGAGACATGAGCATAAATTTGGGTGGTATTAAGTGAGGAGTGGCCAAGCATTTGTTGAATAATTCTTATATCTGTTCCCTGTTCAAGAAGATGGGTTGCAAAACTATGCCTTAATGTATGCGGGGTAACTTTTTTATTTATCCCTGCCCTTTCCCTTGTCAATTTAATTATTTTCTGGACATTTCTCGTTGTTAACGGCTTTTCTTTTGAAAAAACATATTTATTTTCTCTTCCTTCAATGTATTCCTTGATTTCTTGGGCAAGATTCTGGGAAATTGCAAATAACCTGTCCTTGTTTCCCTTACCTTTTCTGACCCATCCGGTATATTCAGCAAGATTAATGTCATCAACTTTCAAATTAACCAATTCTGATACTCTTAAACCTCCTGAATAAAGCATAGAAATTATCAGTCTTGATTTAATATTATCAGTTCCATCTATAAGCTTCCTCACTTCATCTTTTGTTAGGACTTCCGGAAGTGTTTTCTCTTTTTTGGGAACTCTTATCTCTCCGATATCTTTTTTTAATATCTGGGAGTAAAAGAATTTTAACGAGGCCACTGCAAGCATTATTGTATTCTTGGATTTTGTTTCAAACAATTCAGATAAATATGCTCTCGCATCATCTTCGGTTATCTCTTCAACCGGCTTATTTGTCCTTTTCAGCATCTTTTCTACAAAAAAAGAATAATTCCTAGCAGTAAGCGGAGAAAGGCCTCTTAATTTAAGTTCAGTTTTAAGTTTTTCAATCGCTTCCATCTTCCCTCTTTTATGCTTAGATTAAAGCGAACCTTTATTTAAACCTTTACGTTTAAAATAATTAATATTTGCTACTAACTCACGATAAAAAATCCAGAATTAAGTTTATAATCCATTATTTCCAGTTGTTATGGATAAAAATGGTAGATAATTCAACAATCTCCTTAATATCTGGAGCAGATGATTCAAATCATGTTGGCCAGAATAAAAAAGGAGAAGTTATTGTTGTAGCCTTTTCAACCTTAAAAGAAGATGGGCTTGTTATTCATCAGCCATATAGAAGAGATATTAGTGAAGCGGAAAAATGGCTAGAAAAACCAGAAAGAGACTATATTTTTACACTGCTGACTTATGGACCGGAATCTCCAGAATTTAGTGTTCTATCCAGACCACATAATTTGGTTATAGTAGCTCCAATTTTAGTTAAAGAGCACTTGAACAGGCATCGGGATTTAAAGCTAGATTCATTGAAGATTTTTCTTGATGGAGCAATGAAAGCTAACCATAGGCAATATATAAGAAACTCTTTTCCCGAATTCACATCCTGTGTAGTGGACAACTTTAATAAAAAACAGAGAACAGACCAGAACAAGTTATGCAAAAAAATTGAATGTCCCAAGATAGTAAAAATGGCAGACACTATTTCAAATATGCTTTTTGGAAACATCTCTCTGGATGATTTATTTCATTCAGAAAAATATTCTTCCCATTATGCCCCGGTTTCTATTGAGCAAGTTGCAGTAGGATATAGGTTGGTGGAAAAATTACAACAATAATGCTTTTAAACTACAAAAATTAAAAGAAATGATGGTTGAAAAAGAGAAACTGAAGGTGGCAATAATTGCCGGCGCTTCTGGTGCTGCAAGATTTAAAGAAAAGAATCCAAGAGCAAGCGAAGCAGATGTTATAAACCACATCACAAAACAGATAGAAATAATCCTTGCTAAGATTGATGAGGAATTGAAATAATGACTTTGCAGGAAGAACTTGAAAGAATGGAAGATTTCTTTCGAAAGAGAGAATATCTTGGATTCAATGATACTGAGAGAAAGTTGTTAATTTCAGCTTATTTGAGCCACAAGCCATATCCTTGGACTGATGACGAGAAGATAGAGGTTCTTAGAGCAAAAATGGGTTGGGGATTTATCCCAGACCATTTTGATAAAAAGGAACAGGAAAGAAAGGCATATGAATTTGTTTATCTTGGCGAAATGCACGCTAATCAACTAGTTACTGCTGCTCCATAATCTATTGCAGCATCATTAAACATTCTTTCTTATCAGCTTTTCCAATTCTTCCAAATCAACAGGTTTCTTTACAACTCCAACTATATTTTTTATATGAGAAGCAAGAAATTCTATATCGCTTAATCCTGTCATTACAATAATCTTCTGCTTTGGCAAAAGCTTTGCTGCCTCAAACGCACCCATCCCAGACATTGTGGAATCCATAATTAATATATCTGGGTTGTTGTTTTTGCATAATGATACTGCTTCATTTCCAAGATATGCCCAGCAGGTCTCTATTCCCTTCGACCGCAAGTAGTTAGACATGTTTGTGATAGTGTCTACATGATTCCCTATAAGCGCTACTTTTATGTTTGCCATTATTTCTTGCCTCCGTTTTCTTCATCCATTATTCTTTTCATTATTAATTCAATTTTCTTAGAAAGCATTATTGCATTATCATCGCAATATTTTCTGAATTTTTTATAAACTTCTTTTTCTATGCTCAAAGTTACCTTTTCTTTCATATATTCCATAAGACAAGGCAATATTTAAATATTTCTATATAAGTAGATAGATGTTATTAGCTTATATATACATACATAGAAGTATATTATTTATTTTAATAAAAGGTATATTTAGAATAACAAGAGTAAACTTTATAACATACATAAGATTAAAAACAGATTAATTGTCGCTTATTTATGCATCAACAAATAGTCTTAGAAAGAAGAAACCCGGAACCTAATGATGCCTATAAGTTTGCTTCTAGTTTTATATTTTATAATCCTCTACGTGATGATATCTATAATAAAATCACCATTGCTACTCCTGACCAAGTGATAGATGGGCATTACTTGACTATTGCATTTAATGGGTTCAGTTTAGGAATTCCAATAATAGGAAATGTTGTTGGAATAATAGACAGACGCGAGGATGTAGAACAAAGAACATATGATCTTGCGAAAAGGCTTGCACAGGCTAGGGCTGAAAATGAAAGTTATGGTTGGTATCACGACAAAAGAGGAGTTCCATTTGTTGACAACATTCAAGAGCACAAAAAGGAAAGACTTGAACTTGTTCCTTCTTAATCGAATAACTAAGTTATCATTCACATAAGAAATCTTTATAAGCTATTTATCTCAGTTATAGTTGTGCGGGGATAGCAAAGCGGTCAAATGCGCAGGACTTAAGAAGTCGGTCTTCCGTTAGGAAGATTTTTGTTCAGGATAATCTCTTATCAGATTGAGACATCCTGTGGCTTAGTGCCTTCGGAGGTTCAAATCCTCCTCCCCGCATCGCATTCTTTTATCTCAATTTCTTCCCGGCTTTTCTTAAAATCCTGTTTCTAGAAACTTCTTTTCTTGCAGGAGTTTTATAATATATATAAATAGCATATATAATTATTGCAATGATTAAAATAATTTCAATAGCGAAAAAATAAATCCTTTGTTTAATTAGGGAATCTTTTATAAGTTTATCATTAGCAGTATTCTTAAAGGCATTCGTCTGCCCGTTGTCTATACTAACCATGTTCATAGATTCATTAATTTCCCTAAGAGTTATATTCACCTTGCCGTTGAAAATACTGTCAAGCTTAATAAGCAAATCGTAATAATCCTTGTTAGTTAGATTCAATTTTGTACTCTGTCCAGAGCCAAGAAGGAGATTTACTTCCTTGCTTGAAAGAGTGATATTTGCATAATCATTTCCTATTGAATTTAACTTTAATGTATGATTTTCAACAAGATTAAAACTAATCTTATCTCCTTTACCAATTTCTTTTGAATATCCATTTAATAATTGTTCATTACTAATTGAGTATGTATTTGCCGTAGAAATCGAACCTTCGCCTCCCCCTCCGCCGGAGCTGGAGCTTGCGCTCGGAGCGCTTATAGTTAATATTCTGGAACTTGAATTTCCAACATTTCCAGTTTGGTCAGTGCAATTTACATTCCAATTGTATGTTCCAGATGAAAATGAATAAGTAATATTATTTGTTTGGCTTACAACAGAAGAATTTGTGCTGACATTAACATTATTGAAAATCAAATCGCATCTTGTTATGTTCAAATTGTCAGAAGAATTGTAATAAAATGTTCTTGTGGTTGAACTTGCTGTTTCATCGCTAGGATAAGGCTCTGAAAGATTAACAACAGGAAGAGTTAGGTCAATAGAAAATAAAAGCAGGGAAGAATTCATATTCCCGGCAGAGTCATTGCAGTAAAAGGTTACATTATAATTTCCATCTGACAAAGATGAGTTAATAGATGTGAAGTTTAATGAAGATTTATTCATGCTGATATTAAGCTCATTATTTACAGAATAAGAGCAGTTTCCCTGCTCATTCAAAGAGACATTGAATATTCCACGATTGTACCAAGAATTATTTATTGGAGAGATAATAGTCAAGATAGGCTTGGTTATGTCGTAAGTTAAGGAATAATTTAAACTGGCATAATTTGAGTAGTTAAGGGAATTATAATATAAGCAATTCCAGTTATAATTATCTTCATGCCTAAATCCATAACTGAAATTAGTAACATTGGAAGTCCCGGAAACAAGAAAAGAAGAAGTATTTTCCAATGCAGTGGAGTTCCAGAGATAAAAAGTTGCATTTTTCAAAGAACTATTGGAGCTTGCATTACATGAAAATGTCTGGTTCAAATTTGTCGTGAGATTATTGCTAGGAGAAACAAGATTAACAATAACAGAACTAATGGTCAAAGTTAAATTATTTAGCGCAAAGGCAGCATTATTATTTTCGTCATAGAACTGGCAATTCCAATTGTAACCGCCAAAGGCAATATTGCTGACATTTACCTCAAAATTATTGCTGCTTCCGGAAATTGTCTGAAAAGTTTGATTATACACATCAGTGGAGTTCCAGAGATAAAAAGTTGCATTTTTCAAGGATAAATCTGTTGCATTGCATGAAAATGTCTGATTAATTCTGTTGGTTGTCAAATTCATTCCGGAGAGCGTAACATTAGGGTTTTGATTGTCTAGAGAAATTACAGCTTTGTAAACATCTATTCTTGAGTAGTTGATTCCAGTTGTATCTGCAATACTTTTTCCAGTATTGTTTAATGCAGTCTCAATCTCCTTGGAAGTTTTAGTCTGAGATGTCAGAGATAGATATTGTCTCATTATTGCAATTGCCCCGGAAACATGAGGAGCCGCCATGCTTGTTCCGGAAAAGCCAATATAACCCCCAGAAAGATATGTCGAACAGATAAAGTTTGGAGTTGTCGTTGTTCCAGTGCAACTTGCGCTTCCGCCAGATGTTCCGCCAGGAGCAAGCAAATTCATCAACTGATACCTATTGGAAAATGTTGAAATTGCATCTAACTTTGTTGTTGAACCGACGGGAGTGGCATTCTGAACGCAGGCAGGAGAAGATATTGCGCTGTTATTATAACTGTTTCCAGAAGCCACAACAACAGAAATATTTTTTGCAGCAGCCCTGTTAATCGCCCCTGTTAAACCAAAGGGGTCATCCTGTCCATCACAATAACTTGTGTAATTTATTGCCCCGCCAAGGCTTATGCTTATTACTGAAATATTAAACATAGAAGAATTAGTAACACACCAATCTATTGCTGGTCTGATATCGCTGTCTGCGCATGTTCCGGCATTGTCACAGACTTTTAAGGCAACTATTCTGGCTTCTTTGGCAGCACCATTTATAGAGCCATTCGCAGCTGCTATTCCTGCGACATGTGTTCCGTGGTCATAATCGTCCATAGGGTCATTGTCGTTATTTGTAAAATCATGCCCTCCAACCACCTTGCAGTTGAAATTGGTATTATTTCCATAGCATCCTCCAAAATCAGGATGAGTATAATTGACTCCTGTATCAACAATGCAAATTGCCTGCCCTCTTCCTGTAAGGTTCAAAGTATTTTGCTGCAAATTCCAGGTTCTTGTGGCATTAATCAAAACAGTGGAATTCTGCAAAAATGGGTGCTTTACGCCATCAAGGCCAATTTCTTCGATATCTTGATTAGATTCAAGTTTTTTTAAATCATTTTCATTTATGCTTGCAGAAACTACATCTCCAAAATCTCTTCTTACTTTAATTCCATCAAGGGCATTAATCTTTTTTCCAAGAGAATATTCACCAGCTTTAAACTTTATGTAAACTCTAACCTCTTTGCCATTTCTGACTTCGTCAGCCAATCCCTTATTTATTTTTGCGTTATTTTGGATGCCTGCGCTTATAATTATAGAAAAAATAACCAAAGATAGGAATAAAATCATATAAAAATGATATTTTTTCATTTTATAACTGCCTTACACTCCCTGTTAACGCATTTGCAACTTCCCTGACCGCAATCCAAGCTCTCGGCCCTACATTCAAGGGTGCAAAATACTCCATCACATCTAGGTTTAGCATTTACATTTACACAGCTAGTTGAATGGCAGCAGCTTGCAGCAACACAATCAGAATCAACATTGCAATAATTTGTATCATTAATGCCATCATTTGGATTATTTTGTCCTTTTTTGCTGTTTTGAATATAAAGAAAAACGAGAATAGCAGCAGCTATAACCACTAAAGCTATATATATTAAAATTCTCAATTCCTTTTTCATAGATAACCTTGGTAGGAAGGATATTTAATTTTAACCTCTGTCTAATATTTGAACAATAACTAGAATAAGCTTAAATAGAGCCGAATAATATTATGCAAATGCTTGAGCTGTTGATTTTTCCAAAAAGAGCTGAAAGAAAACCCTGGGAGCTATTTTTCATAGGATTATTATATTCATCAATCTCCTTTTTGCTTGTAAAATTCTTTTTCGCCCATGACGTTGTTCTATCAAAAAGTTCCGGCTTATTGATAGTAATGTTCGCTTCCTTGTTTTCAATTATATTTGTTTTTTATGCACTCAAATTAGATGAAAAAGATAATATAAAAGATAAGACTGATAAAAAAGCAATAAAAGATGATTGGAAAATAGCTCTGATGTTTGTATATTTATTCCTTGGTTTTGTTATTGGTTTTGCCTTCTGGCAGATTATTTTTCCAAGCCAAGCAGCATTTAATTCACAGATGCAAACTTATTGCGTAATAAATAAGCCATTGCAATACACTAACTGTCTGGACGAATTAAAATTAAATCAAACTCTTCAGGGAATTCAGCATAATCCAAGCATAAACTTTTTGACAATATTCTCAAATAATGTTCTCGTTGCTGTTTCTACACTCATATTTTCTTTGCTGTTTGGGGCAGGAGTCATATTTGTAATTGCCTGGAACGCAAGTATAATCGCCGCAGTAATTGCTCTCACTGCTCAGTATTCTCTAATAAACCTGCCTTTTGGGGCTACTAAATTCCTTCTTCATGGAATACCTGAAATGATAGCATACTTCTTTGTCGCAATGGCTGGAGGCATGGCAAGCCTTGCTCTGTCAAGCTTTTTCAAAAATAAGTTGTCAAAAGAAAAACTATTCACAATAATAAGACGTTCACTATTACTTGTAATAATCGGAATAATCGTTTTAGCCGTGGCTGGTTTAATAGAAGTCTATATTTCAGGATTTTTATTTTAAACTAAATAAATAAGCTTAAAATGACTTATCCCCTAAAATAAATATGAATAATAAGGCAAAAAGCATCACAATATTGGCAGTTTTACTGCTGATATTTTTACTTTTTATTCGTTACATATACATTCATGTAGATGAATTTGCAAAATTGAAATTAGTGAACCCGATTTATCTTCTTTTTCTTATAATACTGACCATTTTCTTCTCCTTAACATACGGGTTGGTAATAAAATATTTGGTAGAACCATTTAAGATAAAATTAAAATTCAACGCATGGTTTGGCCTTTCAGTTATAACCAGTTTTTACAACATAATCGCTCCGGCAACCGGCGGTTTGGTGCCAAGAGCCTTATATCTGAAAAAAAAGCATAATTTTCATTACTCTTCCTTTATCTCATCATTATCTGGGATTTACATAACGCACTTTCTGGTAGGTTCAACTCTGGGATTGTTAAGCATATTGTTCCTCTATGTAAAATATAAAGCATTTAATCTCCCAATTTTTCTTGCATTTTTGATTATTTTCTTTGTATCATTAACAATAACTTTGTTTTCTCCGAAGTTAAAAAAAAGCAATCACAGGTGGTTTTCAAAGATAGTAAAGGTAGTAAATGGCTGGCACAAGATAAGAAAAAATCATAAAGTATTTTTCATTGTTTGCATTATTACAATAGTGCAGACACTGCTCAATATGGTTGGAATAGCTTTGGCATTTGAAATATTTAATATAAAAATAAGCCTGACAATTGCCTTCTTTTTGGCATGCACCGGATTTCTAGGAGGATTCATTTCAGTCTCACCAGGGATTTTAGGAATATCGGAGGCGATTGCAGTATTTTCAAGTTTGGTTATAGGAATAACTGTTCCTCAGGCATTGGCTGCGGCATTAATCAGCAGAATTGCATCAACAGCGACAATTTTAATTTTGGGTCCAGTCTACTCCTGGATATTATTTAATCATGTGAAAAGGCAAAAAATACATAAGTAATCTCGATAGTTCTGAAGTATCTCCGATAGAGCTGAAATTATGATTAACGGGAAATAAATAGAAGTTAAAAGGTTCTTGTTAAGATAATAAGGATAATAAAAACCGTCAGAATATATGAATTTTTTGTCAAATATGTCTTTTCATTAATTAATAATTAAACTCATCAGGATATTGTCTGGATTTATGCTGTCAGTGCCTATTTTATGCGTATTTTTGACAATTACATTAGTTTTTATTTCGCTGCTTAAAGCCTAGGATACATAAACCTTTAAAAAGGAGTGTAAATTAGGGCATTAAGTTTGAAGGAATAAGAAAATGAAACCTGTAAAAGTCGGTTCTCTATGCACGTTTTTATTTTTTTCTAGCATAGGCGCTGCTTTTGCACAATCAATATCACAATCAACAAATACTCTTGAATCCTTTGGAAATGCATTGCCTAACATGCCGCCTTATCAAAGAGAGGGTTATTCTCTGGCTGGAAATTTAACAAGAAGAACAGATGCAAGCTTCCTTTCGATGAGAGATTTTGATATTGGAAAAAAGAGGTATAAAATCCACATACCAAAAGAGGATATTGTCCTGAGAATTTATGATGATGTGGATGAAAAAAGAAATGACCTAAATAGTTCACTAAAAGGTCATGTGTCTGAAATGTTTTCGTGGCTTCCTGAACGGAATAGGCCAAAAGTTTCAGTGGACTTTGAAAGAGTAAATGTGGGGCTTTTTCAAAAGAAATTTAATTATGAGCCCATCGGCGATTTCGATATTGATGTTTCAGCAAAATTTGGTTATAATCGAGGTGGAAAAATAGAAGTGCGTCTCAAAAAAAAATTCTAAAATAATTTTTTGTAATTCTCTTCCAGCTTTTTTTCTGTCTCTATTAAGGTAATTTTTTTTATTTCAGCTATCTTTTTATAACTTTCAATAACATTTCCGGGCTCATTATTCTTTTCCCCTTTTATTGGATGCAAATAAGGGCTGTCAGTCTCGCAGAATAATTGCCCGATTGGCACCACTTGGATAACTTTTTGAAAGTGCTCACTAAACGTAACATTTGTTGGAATGGTTAAAAACCATTTATTATCAACTATTTTCTTTACAAGCTTAAGGCTTCCCGAAAAGCAATGCATCACAACTTTTTTTGCCTTCACTTCCTCTAAGATATCTATTACCTCCGCTTCTGCCTTTCTTGAATGGACAATTATTGGCTTGTCTAATTCAATGGACAACTTAATGAATCGTCTAAATATCTCTTTTTGTTTTTCGTGTTGTTTCTCATCTTCTTTATAATCAAGTCCAACTTCCCCTATAGCCATCATTTTATCTCTATTCTTCCTTATGAAATCAATAATTTTTTCTATGTCTTTATCGCTTAGAGATATGGCATCTGTAGGATACAAGCCAAGCGCAGCTTTAACAACATCGTATTTTTCTGCTAATGAGAGAACTTTCTCGTTGCTCTTGGCATCAATGCCTTGCGTCAGAATAATATTTAATCCTGTTTTTCCAGCTCTTTCTACTATTTTCTTTATCTCGTTGTCTTTAAAAAAATCCAGATGACAATGCACATCTATGAACATACCACAATTAGTTAATATTAGCTATTAAATCTTATTATTTGACATTTTACTGCTACTCTGAAGAGAATTTTGAAAAATTTATTTGGCCTTCAATCTAACCTTAGACAAAGGAGTGAAATCATTCCATGAAAGCTCAAACATCTGCTCCAATGCCTTAGCAAGATATTCAGTGGAAAGCCAGACAGCAACATCATAGTTTGGATGCACTGTTTTGTCATCAAGCAGCATAAACATTAATTCTTCAGAATCAACAACCATAAACCTTCCCTGTAATTTTGAATTTGAAACATCCCTTATCTCTGCAATCCTGGACAATTCCTTGGCCACTTTGATATTGGATTCATTAATCGGGGCTGCGATTCTTACAGCCACCCCCCTCTTCTTTGCTTTTTCCAATGCAGGAGCCAAAACTTCCAATTTTCTATTCAATCCCTCTGCAGTTGTGACTATTGTAACTGCTTCTTCGGCTGAGCGAATCATCATGTCCATGTGATTGTACATATTCTGCCTTCCTCTCAAGCTTCCAGATAATTCAGAAGGCTCAACATACTTAACCCCAGTATTAAATAATGTGTTTAACTCTGTAAGAACATCATCTCCCTTCAACTGATCAAGCCTCTTGCTTCTTTCCTGGGCCAGGACAACCAAATTTTTCTTAACTCTTTCAACAACTTCCTCCGGCTTTAAGGCAACAAATTTTATCGGCTTTCCAATCTTCATAATAATAAATCCTTTCTTCTCCAAAGATTCCAGAATGTCATATGTTCTAGATCTTGGAACATCAGAAATATTACTTAACTCGCCAGCAGTCGAAACACCTCTTGACAGCAAAGCAGTCCAAACACGCACCTCATACAAGTTCAAATCAAAAATCTTCCTTATCCTTCCCAAAAATTCTTCTTTTATTATCATTATACAATTATAACCTGTCTTTTTATAAGAAATATACTATTTAAATCTTTTTAAAATTTACTATGTGAAAATTACTCCAACTCAATAGAGATTTTTCTGTCCCTGATTGCAAAATCTACCGCATTTTCACCCAATTTATCGTCGAAAAATTCAATCTTTTTTGAATTTGTTCTCTCTTTTAAGAATTCAATATTTTCCACCAGAGTTTGCTTCAATTTTTTGTCAGTACTTACTTTCAGTACTATTAACTCTCCTTTTTTTAGCCCCTTATTCTTTCTTTCAGCCTGCACTTTTCTCGTAAACTCCCTTGCATATCCCTCGGCTTCCAGTTCAGGCGTTGCCTTTGTATCAATTTCTATCTTAATATCATTTCCTTCTCTTGTCTCTATCTCTTTAACATTCAATTGTTTTGCGATTATTTTCTTCATTTCTTCGTCGATTTTTTTATCGCTTGTTATCATTGCTTTAGCGAGTGGCCACTTTAGTCCAATCTTAGCCTTATCCCTTTCAAACAAGCCAAGTTCGACATATTTCATAACATCAGCAAAAGATTCTTCCAACTTTTTGTCTATCTTCTTTTCATTAAAAACGGGCCAATTAGTAAGATGTATGCTCTCTTCCTGCACAAGATCCATCAATTTAAGATTTTGCCATATTTTTTCCGTTATGTATGGGGAAATTGGGGCAAGCAATTTCAGCAAAACAATCAGCGAATCAAGAATTATTTTCCCATTTTCTTTCCCTCTGGTCATCTGAACATAACTTCTAGATAAATCATTTAATATAAAGTCCGATATGGCTCTCAATGCCGTATTCGATTCAAATTTTTCAATATTTTCCTGGTAAATCCTAATAGCATTATTTAATTTGGAAGTCAGCCATTTTTCCTCTATTTCCTCTTCAGACTCATTTTTATTTGCAAGATTCTGCAGATTCCAAAGCACATTGAGAATCTTTCCTATCTCTTTTTTAGCGATATCTAGATTGAATTTTTGTATTTCATATGGGGCAACATCCCAGCAGAAGTAATATCTGAGCATATCTCCGCCAAGAGTGTCGACAGCCTCTTCTCCTTCTATGATGTTGCCAATAGATTTAGACATCTTTTCTCCTTTTTTATCGACAACCCATCCAATCATAGAAACTCCCTTGTAGGGTGCCTTTTCGAAAATAGCGCTGGAGCAAAACATCAAAGAATAGAACCAACCTCTTATCTGGTCCTGCGCTTCATTTATCCTATCGACTGGAAAAGTCTTTTCGAATAATTCTTTGTTTTCATCCGGATAACCTATGCTTGCCCAGGGAGCTATTCCAGAATCAAACCAAACATCTAGGACTCCCTTGATTTTATGCATTGCTTTCTTGCATTTCCCGCATTGTATTGTTAATTCTCCTGCATTATGCAAATCACTTATTTTTCTTTTAGTCAATTTTTCTAATTCTACCTTGCTGGAAACAACTTTTTCATTCCCGCAATTAGAGCATCTCCATATCGGAATAGGTATTCCCCAATATCTTTGCCTGGATACATTCCAATCTTCCGCATTTTCAACCCAATTATCAAACCTTTCTCTTGCAAATTCAGGCATCCAATTAACTTTTTTATTCTCTTTCTTCATTATTTTCTTAACTTTATCAATTTTTAAAAATAATTGATTGCTCAATCTAAATATTAGGGGGGATTTGCATCTCCAGCATAAAGGATAACTATGGGTTATGGTTTCCTGATAAAGCAATTTTCCAGTTTCCTCAAGTCTTTTCAAAATATCTTTGTCTGCTTTTTTTACAAACCCAGAAAATCCAGAATCTTTTGTTAAATTGCATTCATCATCAACTGGAGAAACGCAGGCAAGACCATAGCGCTGTCCAACAATAAAGTCTGTTTTTCCATGCCCGGGGGCAGTATGAACAAGCCCGGTTCCATCATCCATTGTTACAAATTCTTCAAATAAATCTCCTCCCTCGATATGTTTTTTTGTTCTCATTTTTGAGGCAACCCTTTCTTTCAATAGTGGAATAGAGGCGATGATTTCATGCGCTCTTCCCAATTTTCCTGAATCAAGTGATTTTTGCAATGGAACATCCAACAAAGGTTCATATTTCATCCCAACAAGCTTCTCCCCTCTGAATATTCTAAGAATATTATATCCAAATCCCAATTCACTTAATTTTTCAAGTCTTTTTTCTGCAATTATTATCTTCCTTCCGGCAACATCCGCAACAACATAATTTTCATCTGGAGCTATCGCAATGGCCACATTTCCCGGAAGAGTCCAGGGGGTTGTTGTATAAACTAAGAGGGATTCATCGCTGTTTCTTATTCTAAACAAAATGTATATTCCGGGGTCCTGAACGTCCTTATATGAATCTGTAATTTCATATCCTGACAGGCTTGTCTGGCAATGAGGGCACCACATGACTGGCTTCTCCCCCCAATATGCAAACCCTTTTTTGTATGCTTCATTAAATGTCCACCACCCAGAACTTATATACGAATCATCATACGTCAGATAAGGCTCTTTCAAGCAGTATAAACTTCCCAGTTTTTTATAAACCCTCATCCATATATTTTTATTTAATGCAGCATTATCCTTGCATTGTTTCATAAAATTTGGAATTCCATATGTCTCTATGTCTTTCTTGCTCTGCAGTCCAAGTTTTTTTTCAACCATATTCTCAACAGGCAGCCCATGTGTATCAAACCCGGGCTTTACCATGACACTCTTGCCCTTCATAAAATTCATTCTTATAACAATATCTTTGAAAACAGTATTTTTTATGTGCCCTATGTGGGGAACTCCATTTGCATATGGCGGTCCATCAAGAAGCCAGAACTTCTCCCCTTTCTTATTTTTCTCTTCCAATTTTTCATATATCTTGTTCTTTTCCCAGAACTCCCACATCTCCTCTTCAACTTTTTTAAAGTCAATCATGTCTTTATTTCTATCCTGGAACTTTTAAAGTTTCGCATTCCTGCCTTTATAAGTCCTCCACAGATGGTATTGCAGTCCTTTAACCAGAGCCTCCACCCCTGCTTCAATAATGTTCTCACTAACTCCAACAGTCTTAAATTCCTCCCCATTTTCAAAATATATAAGATTCCTGACAGTGCTCTCTTCTGCATTTCTCCTAGCAAGACTAACATGATAATCTATTAATCTTAATTCTCCGGCTCCAGGATATTTCTTTGAGACAGTCTCATTTATCGCCTTGTCTGCAGCATCTATTGGTCCGCCCTCAACTTCTTTGGAAGCCACAAACAACTCCCCATCTATTCTTACTGGACACCAAAAAGAGCTTCTTTCAACTCCATTTTTTCTTCCTATTTCTATATGGTAATTGTTCATATCTAGGACAAAAAAAGGTTTCATGCCTCCAAAATACTTTTCAATCAGTAAAAATTGCTCTGCAAATAAAGTTCCGAGTCTATAGCCTTCATTTTCATATTTCTTTAATTCTGCAAAAAGCGCATCTACTTTGCCCTCAAGGTTGGGATCTCTTTTGTCAAAAGTATATCCGAACTGCGAGGCAACTAATGCTACAGAACTTTTCCCTCCAAGAGTATTAAGCGGAAATATTCTCCTGTTTCCAAATAATTCAGGAGGAACATGTTCATATAAATGTCCGCCACCTTTTCCAACAGCATTTTGATGAACTCCCCCTTTATGGACAAAGGCAGCATCACCAACATAAGGCTCAGTTTCATCAGGCTCTATCCCGCTTAGAAAACATGATACTTCGTATATATGTTTTAATTTTTTAGAGTCAATTTTTCCAATAAGATTAGGATTTTCTCTTCCAAGTTTATAGCTTTCTTCAACAATATTGCCTATAAATGCCGCAAGGCTCATATTCCCAGCCCGCTCTCCCCTTCCATGCATCGTTCCCTGAACTTGTTTTACATATTTCAAACATGCCATTGCGTTTGCCACTGCCTGGCCTCTATCATTGTGAGTATGTATTCCTAATGAAGTGTTAACCATTTTAAATACTTGAGAAGTAATTTCTCTTACCTGTTCTGGAGTAGAGCCCCCATTTGTATCACATAATATCAATCTTGTTGCGCCTGCCTGCTCGGCTCTTAAAAGAGTCTGCAGAGCATATTCAGGATGTTCTTTGTAGCCGTCAAAAAAATGTTCAGCATCATAAAAGACTTCCATGCTATTCCTTCTAAGAAAATCAATGCTTCTGGATATTACTTCAAGGTTTTCATTAGGAGTTATCTGCAAATCTCTTTCCACATGTTCAAGCCAGGATTTTCCAAAAATACATGCAGTTCCAGCTCCAGTTTCAACAAGAGATTGAATTTTCCTGTCATTTGCAAGATTTGACGCTTTTGAAGTAGAGCCAAAAGCCACAACCCTGGATTTTTTGGCAAGAGGAACGCATTCCTTGAAGACATCAATCATGCTGTGATCTACATTGCTTGCATTTGCCGGCCAGCCAAGCTCAATATAATCTACTCCAAAATTGTCCAATTCCTTGAAAAGTTTTATATGATCCTCTTTGCTCAAGCTAATATGAAGTCCTTGCGGACCATCCCTTAATGTTGTATCAAAAATCTCTGTATGTGTCATATTAATTGCGCAACTCAGTTTGGAGTCGCAGACTTAGATAATAATAGCTATGATAAAGCTTGTTTCAATTGCATTCGCTTCATTTAACTTGCTTATAGCCATCACAGACTGAGAAATATAGGGTATTTAAATTTATTGAAATAAAAAATAAATAATTTATCCAACAAATTATGAAATAGCTTTCTATCTTATAGAAACTTTTATATAATTAAAAACTGACTGATATTTATGACAATATGTTATGGTCCAACCACAATAGAATGGATTATAACTATATTTGTTGCAATTATTGTTCCTATTATTCTCCTCTTTCTTTTGCATAAAATTTGGAAACCAAAAAAAAGAATATATTTTATAATAATATCAATCATTGTTTTTCTGATTTTGGGATATTCAATTGGAGCTCTTTTCGCCGGAGTTATTTTTAAGAATTGTGCATATGATATAAACTGTAACCCTATCGAGATAGTATATTATGAAAAAAATAACACCTGCGAGGCAATCAAAGTTATTTCTCGGGAAGAATGCAAAATATTATTTAATAAAAGTATTGACAAGACTGAAATAGAACCTGGAATTTACACTATATCTGTGCCTAGTTGTCTGATTGATTAACTACCTTCTTTTTATCAATCCTTTATCATTGCTCTTTATCAAGGATATAAGGGAAACTATCAGTATAAACCCAAAAGTTAACGAGATGTAAGAAAAGCCAAAAAGATAAAATCCAAGAGCCCCAATAATAGAAACAATTATCAAAATCCTGAACCATTTTCTTCCATCAACTAATTCATCCTTGCACCAATAAGCAATTAAATATCCTATCGGAATTGCCAGAACTAAAAAAATAATATTAAACAACCAATTAAATACCATAAATAATTATCACAAACAAGGTTTTTAATAGTTTTGTGTTAACTAACTGACCTCAGAAATTCCAGATGAGCTCTTGTTTGAGGGTTGTAAAGCATTCTTCTTTTTCCACCGAAAAGATGGATATATGCCCCAATTCCCAACGCATTGAGCTTATGCTTTGATTTTACAAATCTTCTTGCAATTTCTTTCTTAGAATAGAAGTCCTCCATCCCATCAAATATTGTTTTTTGCAGAGCATATGGCGTAAAGTTTTTAGGCCTAATAACAACATGCTGACCATCATACAGAGAAAAGTCGTGAGTTATAATTCTTCCTTCTCTTTCTAATCTTGCATACATATCAGTTCCGGGGTTTGGTGTCGGGGCAAACGGCTGCCAGCTATCCAGACTTTCCTTTGCATATTCTGTTGTGGCTTCAGCTATTTCAGGAGTATCAGCGTCAAAACCAATTATCATCATCCCATGATTCCAACGCCCTGCCTCTCTAAGCAATTTCACATTTCTGATATTTTGTGCTGCAGTGTAAGGTTTTCTCATTTCCCTTAAAGCCGCAGGATTGATTGATTCTATTCCAATACATAAAAAGTCTATTCCTGCTTTTCCCAATGCAGATACTAATTCAGGATATTCTGCCACATCAATAGTAACCTGAGCGATTCCCTTTCTTTTGTATTTACTTTTAGCTATTGCCTCAAGCATTTCTAGAGCTGTTTTTCTGCTTTCCGGAAGGTGATTATTTCCAGTCAGATTATCGCTTGAATAAAATATCCATCTTCCCATTTTATCAATGTTCTTTAGTTCATCTAGAGTCCATTGAATCGGTTTTACCCTAAACTTTTTTCCATAAAATTTTGTGACACTGCAAAATTCGCAGTCGTTTGGACAGCCTCTTGTAGTTTCTAATGGGGCTGTTCTTACTCCCCTCCTTGTTTCGGAATCATAGAATGGGTGCGGCACTCTGCCAAGTTCTTCAACGCTAAGAAGAGGTTCTGGTTCATTGTCAATTATTGATGAGCCGCTTCTATAAGATATTCCCCCGATTCCAGATAAATCATCTGGAGAGAGAGTTAATCTTTCCATTAAAGTAACTAAGTTTCTGTCAGCCTCTCCCCTGAATATAATGTCTGCCATTCCATCTACAAGATATTTTTCCTTCCTGAATGTAGGATCCGGACCTCCGCCTATTGCAATACCTCCAGGATTGATTTCATGATATTTTTTAACCAATTGCATTGTTTGTGGTGCAGTCCTCGTTATTGTGGAAAAAAGAAGAGCATCGGAAGAATATATATCTCTGAAATTTTGTCCGGTTAATTGCCCATTTTTCCCATGATATATAGGGTTAATTATTTGAACATTAGTCCATCCATCTTTTATTAAAAGTGCCGTCAAAAAATGTAGCGCTCTTGCAGGATTTTTAGACTGGGAATATATATCCTCCGCTAACGAGGCATTTAAAACGCCATGCTGGTAAGGGGGGAGTTCAGAAAGAACAATCCTGCTTTGTTTAGTTAACTTTTTCATTAAAAATTCTCTTTCCCCAACTTTTTAATTGTTTCGAAAAAAATTCCATATTGCTCAGATTGCACTAATTATCAAGCAGAAAATCTTCTTCGAGTTCTTCCGCATTAGCCATAATATCAGTCATAGTTATTATGCCAACAAGCTTACCATCTTGAATTATCGGCAGTCGCTTTATTTCTTTCTTTTTCATTAATTTCAAAGCCCCATCTAAATTTTCATCAGGAGCAATTGTTATCACATTCTTTGCCATTATCTGGCTCATTTTTGCCTTTGAGCCGAAATGCTTGATTAAATCAGAATCTGTAACAATTCCTTTAATCTCATCGTTCTTCGTAAAAATCAAACTTCCTATATCTTTTGTGCTCATAATCTTTGCAACCTCCTGCAAAGACAAATCTTTCTCGGTAACAAATGGCTGCTTCATAATTTCCTTTACTTTCATTTTATGAACCTCATCTTCCTCAAGACTTCATAAGTCTTGTCATTTACTTTCATTTTATGAACCTCAACTTTCCATGAGCTTTCTTAAAGGTCATCTTTACTTTCATTATCTTAGAACAATATCTTATTTTATAAATATATCCTTCAATGGCTTTGTTAAACCAACTGGTGATAAATATTAAGATTACAACGATAAAATATCAAAGTTTGTTTAGGATATTATCATGAAATATTGATGATGAAATTAGCTATTACTTTTTAAGTCAACAGTCCATTTTAATATTAAAAGATAATTCCTGAAATCAAATCCATAAGCCTTAAAAAGCAAACAAGATATTGTTTAGTATGACTCAATTCTATATTATACCGCACTGGTTTTTCGGGGTAGATATAGCTATGGAACTCGTCTTTGCCATAGTAGCGGCGCTAGTTGCCTTCTTCTCCTTTAAAATTTATAAAATATCTGAAGAAGAGGATAGCAAATTTTTTGGTATCTCATTCTCTCTAATCTCCCTTTCATACACAGTCTGGGCAACGATGAACCTTTTTCTTCTTTCAAAGATATCTGCGGAAATTTTCGAATTTGAATTGAACAATATCCTTTCAATCACTTATATTTCCGCCCTTGTGCAAATGGGGCTGTTTGTCATAGGCTTAGTAACTCTTACATATTCAACACTGCCTAAAAGAACTGGCGGCACATACTATCTCCTTGCAGGATTATCCTTGCTTGCTATAGTATCCAGTTCTCTGCCATTAATTACATTTAGAATAGTTTCAGTGTTATTGCTTAGTTTCTTATTATATCATTACATGGTGGAACACAAAAGCAAAAAAGCGAGGTTAACTCTTGTAGCATTCGCGCTTCTTTTGGTAAGCAGCATAGACTTCATATTTACCATAAGATACTCTTTAGCATATGTAATAGGACACCTCCTTGAATTGGTCGCTTATTCTTTAATATTGACCAGACTAGTTTCAAGTGTGAAGAAAAAATAATATGAACAAAAAAAGAAATAGACTTGAGGTAATAAGAGATATATTAGAGGTGATTAGAAATAAATCTGGAAGAATAAAGCCAACCCATATCCTTTACAAGTCAAACCTCTCCTATCAGATGATGGAAGAATATCTTTCCGAATTGATAACTAAAGGTTTCATCCGGGAAAAAAAACAGTCAAAAGGCAAAACCTACCTCATCACAGACAAAGGATTAAACTATCTAAATCAGTATAGGATGATTGCTGACTTTACCTCTTCGTTTGGATTGGAATAAATGCTTAAAGCATCATTATAAGAATATGATTATATGTGACATCCTCCTAGCCCTAAAGGGCTAGGCGTCCAGTTAGTCTTATTGCGTCGCGTGGTGCAACGATTGATTTTCTATATATGTAAATACTTGTTC
>JAGVXK010000005.1 GCA_018303825.1 Candidatus Pacearchaeota archaeon | reverse complement strand
TATTTGTATTATTCATAATATAAGTGTTATTATCATTGTCAAACACTCTCAGCTCAAATCCATCAAGCTGTTCTCCAGATCTGTTTGCAATGCTTCCATTTCCAAGAACATGCTCAAATGTTATGTCATCTTTCTCGATTATGAAGGATTGTGTTGTAGTTGAAGTGCCATTTAAATTTGTGGCTGTAAATCTATATTGAGCAGTACCTGAAATATCAGAACAGCTAAGATTAAGATAAAATGTGAAATTTGCCGGAGTTGAGCATGGAGCAAAACAGGTGGAATTTGCCTTTTTTACAAAACCAGATCCAGTATTGATACTGAGATTTAAAGATATATTTCCTGCTCCCCCTGCCGGATTGCTTACGTTTACACTAAATACCCAGTTTGGCTTTCCCCACCCTTCTGTAGCTTCAGAAGTAACTCCATTAACTGTTTCATATTCAAGAGTGGGAGCTCCCGATGATACAACAACATTTGTTATCGTAAACACGCAATCATTTCCAGAATCTATGCATTCATTTGTTCTTGTTCCAAGAGTTGAAGGATTTCCAGCTTGGGTACTAAATCCTTGATTATCTGTTGCATTGAACTTGAATTCCTGGTCTCCAATATCGCCCGAAGTGAATGTTTTTGTGAATGTTAAATTTTGTCTACTACAATTTGTACACGTCCGAGAGCTTACAAAAGTCCAACTTCCTCCGACAGTCCTTGTCCATAAAGAAACATTTGTTGTTGCTATGGGATTCGTAACATTAATTGTAAAAGTGAATTGAGTGTTATAATCTTCACTTTCAGGAGAAACCTTCGCATCAGAAATAATTGGTGTCCAGCACCATGGATATCTTATGTTAAAGACATCAATAAGAACTCTCCATTTATTTGCTCCGCCGCCATAACCTGCATACAATCGAACAGAATAGTTTATTGAACGATTGTTAAATCC
This sequence comes from Candidatus Pacearchaeota archaeon, assembly GCA_018303825.1. Lineage (GTDB taxonomy): Archaea > Nanobdellota > Nanobdellia > Pacearchaeales > GW2011-AR1 > JAGVXK01. The sequence goes on along the minus strand of JAGVXK010000005.1, from coordinate 11,195 downwards.
TTTCTCCAATACACTGCATGTATTATTTGGAGATGTAATGGCTGCGCATTCCCATCGTGGACCGAGCGCCGTGTCATTAACCGGAGCGTCATTATAACTAGCATATCTGATTCCTGTCCAGGCGGATACTGGTGATTCTGTTTTATTTCCAATTTGAGTATAGCTTCCTCCAACTGGCATATTTGTGCTATCAACAATGTTAACATACCTCGTATAAGTGTATATAGAAAGAAGATCACAACCTTTTGTTCCTGGACAAGAAGTGCCCATGCTCCAATTATAATACGAAGATGTGGCCACAGTTTTTGCAGACATAGCCGTCAATCCAACAATATCAGTGAAATTCTCACAAGTATAATTTTCATAATAAAATTGATCTGCCTTTGCTGCAGACACTTGCTCTGAAGTCCATATTAAAAATATAAAGGCTCCAAGACTAAATATCATAAAAATCAAGATATTATTCTTTTTGATTAAATTTCTTTTATTCATTTTTATTTCCAGCATAAAATATATTTAATCTTGAAAATATCAACTATTGAAGATTGAGAAGCATACACCTTTATCCCGAAATATCCGGAACTACTTGTAAGCTTGTTAGTTAATATGCATTTTGAATTCGATTTAATTAGTTCATATGAATCACTTTTTTCATATCCACAATACCATTTATTTTCAATTCCTTCAATTCCTTCTGATTGTCCATAAGCAAGATAAATATTATAATTCCCTTTCTCCGGACTCTTATATTCTGTTTTATCCAAGCTTGAAATTTGAACATAGTTTTTTACATCAATTTTTTTATCATTAGTGCTTAGATAAATTGTTCTACTGTTTACAATTACCTTTTGCAAAAAACAATTTTCGCTTTTTGTTTCATTGCATAAATTTTTTGGTTTCCATGTGTAATAGACTGTTGAGCCAGCACTATTATGAACAATATCGCTACTCCACCAAATATCTTCTTCAAACTCTTCACATTTCAATTCTGAAAGATTTTTTACAGATTCTCTTAATATTACTAAGTTGGATATACTTAAATTATCAGTCGATTTTGTAACGAAAAAAATAAAAGAGCCCATAATGAAAATAGATAAAATAGCTAGTAAAAGCGTTATCATTACTCTTTTTTTCATAGATTTTTTATCCCTTTTGGCTTTCATCTTTTTCTCCCTTCTTTTTTAATAGTTCAATCAACGCTTTATTTAAAGAAATAGAACGGGGAACTGTATTTTTCCATTTATTCCAAATTTCTTCCGGAATTTCCAATAAAAATTTTTTAACTTTGACTCCCTTTTCCATTTTACTTAGTAATAATTACTTCTAATTATCTCTAATTATGATAAATTAACCTTCCTTTATATAAATAATAAACACTTAGTATTTAAGGTTTTCGGTTTTATAGCTCTGTTCTATTATAGTCAATGACATTAATATCTTACCAAAGATGTCTTGACTATCAAGGGAAAGACGTGCTATTTTGGTTCATTTACTTACGTTTTCACTATAGATATATTGAATTTCTAGAAGCATGAATCCCCCCACCCAGATCAGAGCAATTCTGTAACAGTTAGGGTTTTTAGAAAGAAATTGAGGGGTATTTAACGAATAAGTCCAGAGCAATTCACATTCAATCCGCCATTTAATCCCCTGCAACTCCAGAGGACATGTGTTGAGTTGTCCATTATATCCTCATATCCTCCTTCTAAGCAACAGTCAGTATTTGCACAGCACAATCCGTTTATTAATTCCGTCCTATTTCCGTATCGCCCATAACCACCCGAAACAAAGTATACATAATAATCCATGTGATTTATGTTCCATTCCGCTCTTTGTATGTTTTTTGTATCTCTGAAGTATTTGACTGATTCTTTTGCCTTTTTAACAATTAATCTAACATCATCTAATGAATAATAATCCCTTCCGGCCCGATTATCGGCCAGCGCAATGAAATAAGCGCGAGATTCTTCTGGGAAACAGACGTTTGAAAATAACTCAGTTAGCTTTTCTGCAGAAATGCCTTTCCTGTCAATGTAATCTGATAATTCGCCCTGCGCACCGATTGTTGGTGCAGGAGATCCTTTTGTATTTGCTTGTGTGTAAGCCAGATTATTTATTAAGTCGTCCAATGTTAGCGGATCTTGAGTCGCACGCTTCTCCCCAATAGCTTTAGTAACTAGTTCATACTCTAAGGTCTCGTTGTTTATAGTTTTTTTAAGTGCCAACAACCAAGGGACAGTTAAATTATAGTTATAATAATAATCATATGTGGTTCCACGATAATTGCCCCAATCGTCATAAGTTGGAAAGATAGCGTATCCATTTTCCTCAATATTTATCCCATTCTCAATTGCATAATTGTCATAAACCTCTTTTTTGTTTGGTAATCCTGCGCCACTTAAAATTAAGTAATCTTCAAAAACCTTTATTTCATTAATGCTTAAATCAATACTTCTTGGTTTCGGTAAACCTTGACATGAAGATTCTGCAATCGCAATCGCGGAATAATTAAACAAAGAAGAAAGCAAGTAAAGGACTATCACTATAAACATTGTACAAATAGCAATTTTGTTAATAGTTTTTCTTGAATTTTCTTCTAAATTAGCATAAGCTCCTTTTATCGACAATATAATCGGGCTGAAAATAGAAAAAGAAAGGACGAAACCGATTGGAATCCCCATAATCACAAACTTTAGAGCAAATAATGCACCCCAACCTTCGCCAGCAGAGGCGTTGGTCACTATTACTAATCTAATAAGGAAGATTAAACTAAAGAACAGTGAAATGAGCAAGGCAAGTCTTAGGTAATTTTTATCACACCACTTCTTATTGAATAGATGGCTAAAAAGACCGAGAAGAAATCCTATAAAAGCAAAAATAATAACATTGATTAAATAGCCATATCCAAACACTAAATATAGGCTATAAAATGGAAGAAATCCTCCTCTAATCCCAAAAATATAAATTCCCGCTAGTTGGAATAAAGACCAAATGAATGTAAAAACAAAAGCGAAGTAAATTGGTAGTTTTACATAGGAATTTTGTTCCTTAATCATCTCAAATATTTTCATATTCTCGTAAGTAGAATCTACTTTTTAACCCTTTCTAAAATAAAAAAACCAAGTCACTCGCTCCTTAAATTCATTACATAATACTCCGACTCTGGTCCCATTTTTGGACCAAAATCGCATTTTATCAACGACAAAATGAACTTAATCCCCCCACCCAGAATCGGACTGGGGTAACCCGGGTTCTGTCGAACTTTCTCCTGCTACCAGGAGAATCTTATCACACTTCATCCACTTCCCCTTCAGGAATGTCTGTGTTAGACAATAAATGTCTACAGCCGAGTGCTCTACCATTGAGCTATAGGGGGGCACGTTGGTTTCATCCAACATAGAGAGAATATATTGTCATCTTTTAAATGTTTTCTATGCGTTAAGTCAACTATCAAACTTAACATGGTTGACAGTTATATTCTTTTTCAGTAAGTTCGGTTTAATGGAAAAATTCATTATTTTTATACATAATTATGTGATTTGCTCTCCTAAATCTCTTCAATAAAATGTTAAGATACAAGGTTTACTTAGCACTATGCTACGAATTATATTTTAATATTCTTGTATATTGTCTGAGGTTTTTAATATTCTCTTTTGGTGGTGGCAATGGCAAAGAACGCCCTGTTGGAGAAGACTTCAACGCTCTTTCCTTCCCTTTCGAAAATGGCCGATGCCGCCGGAAGCTCAAACCTTCCTACAATGTTGAGATTAGAATATAAGATATATGAAAATACTCTCTCTTCTCCAGCATTCAATCTAGGTATGTTCCAGAACAATCTTCTTGTTGCATGGTCTATCCTATCAGGAAGTCTTCCATATTTCTCATATATTTTTGTCATTTCTGGAAGCTTGTCAATGATTTGTATATTATCTGTATGCTTTCCTGCCTTAACGTGCAATGTAACTTTCAATGCAAACTGCCCGCCCTTGGTTTTTACATATGAAACTCTCTTGCTTACGCTTAAGGCTTGCAATGAATATATTTTAGCGAAGACTATAACTAAAACAACAAGAATTATCAATATCAATGGCAAAGTATAATTAGTAGAGCTTGTAACTGCAAACGCTTCCCCGGGATTTAGGGTTTTTTCCCAAAGATAATTAACCGTGAGGCCTTTTCTGTCGCTTGTCATCGGTTCTATGGAATAAACTGTAAACAATCTTGATAAAACATCCTTCTTAATATCTATGGCCGCCTTAGCCTGAACATTTCCCGTATTAGTCTTTGTTATTACATTTTTTCTGACTACTATTCCAGAACTTGTTTTATCAACTGAAATGCTGTTCTCCTCAAAATAATCTAATATTCCTTCTACTTTAGCCTTTGCCTTTTCAAGTTGAACATTTGCTGTTATGATATACTTCCCTGCAAGCAACGAAGCAGTTTTATTTCTATCCATAGTTATATTAAAATCAACTTTTTCATATGGCTTGAGTGATATTTTTTTATCAAAATTAAAGAAAGCGGATTCCAAATGAACATCCATATTATCAACATTTGTATTTTCATTGTTTTTCAAAGAAAAGGCCAATTGCTTATCTGAGGGTTTTAGTGGCTCGGCATTTATAGTGATAACACTTCCAAGTTCAACAATTCTTATTGCTAAGAAATCTTTGAATATTCCGGACTTTTGCCCCTTTAATTCATATTGAAATTTGTAGACTCCAAGATTCCTTCTCAAATCCTTTCCAGGATAAACCTTTATTTCAGTTGTGCTCTTTCCAACAGGCAAATCAAATGTTCCTCTCGGGCTGAACGTGACATCTAAGAAAGAATAAATCTCAAATGTATCTGCTTCTGCGCTGGTTATAGCAAAGTCAAAAATAGCAGGATTGCTTAATTCAGCTATCACAACACTGCCCTTATCAATTTTTTCAACCTGCAATGCGCTAACAGAAGGCAAAACAAGCAAACACACAATCACAACAACCAACAAGATGCCCTTTTTCATATTTCTTTGAAAAGGACCTATTTTATAAATATTATGGTAATTTGCAATCATCTTTAAAATGAAAGAATAATCATCTTTTTCCGCTCAAATCAAGATAAGCTTTCAAATCATCCTTTAATGATCTTATATCTGCCTTTATTTTGTCTTCCATTGCATCTATTCTCTGGGGGATTATGAACTTGTTGTAAGTGTCTCTTAGAAATCTATTAAACGGAGATCTGTCCCATTTGCTGCTATAATCTTTTATTATTGCTCCCTTAAAAGTTATCTTTACTTGCCCTTGATTCATTTTCGTTTTCTTTCCATCTATCTCAACTTCAACATCCACCAATCCCTTTATCTCCCATACTAATTTCTGCTCTATCTTGAAATAGTCTCCCATTGGTTTAGTGCACTTCCATTCAATGTCTATTTCCTTGTTGTTTCCAGATACCTTCTCAGAATATTTCTCCTCTATAACCCCATAATTTTCTTCCATAAACCAAGAATGGGCATACTGATACAAATCAGAAAACTTCACCAGACCTCGGTAGTCCAGTTTCTCGCTTATTATGATGTCTTTATCAGCCATTTATTTGTCAATCCTCATCCCCATAGAATTAGAAGAAAGCTATATTTAAAAGTTACTGCCTTAACTTTTAGGCTGCAAAGATCTATGATTTTTGATGTTTAGGGGCTGTTAGTATCGTTAGTTTACACTTATATCAGCCACATTGTTTTCCTTAGATATCTCGCTTTCACTCGTTACAACAACAAATTTAAGGTTATTCGAATTTCCACCAAGAAAAAGGTTGCTTACAGTAAGTATTTTTTTTCTTCCAAGCTCTATACCACCAAGATCAAACTCTTTCACTATTTCATCCCCGGAATATAATTCTAGTTTTGAACCTGAAGAATCTTTTAATCCTAAATTTGCAATAGAAATCTCAAAATTAATATACTTGGAAGTTTTGTTTGCATCAATCTTATCTATTACTAAATCTGGCAAAGACAGAATGCCATAAAGTCTATTTAGGTCATCTATTATGCTTTGGTCTATTTCCTGTTTGCAATTTGTTACAGGATACATTATACTACCAGGATTATTATTATGGTCAAACCCAAGCGCGTGCAAAAGTTCATGCAGTGCAACCTTTGGCTCATTGCAATCATCTGCCCTATACAAGGAAATCTTGCCGAGCATTATAACGGAAAGTATGCTTGTGTTAATTATTTCACTTGGTCCGCCCTCTCCAGCCACAAAGTGATCTTTTTCTTCGGGAGTCGGCGCTATTTCAGAACATAAAATAATTATTTCAGGGTTGGTATTTGAAGGATAAAACTCCAAAGATGTTTCAGCTGATAAAACAGAAAAAGCCTTTTCCATATCCGCCTCCCTCTCTTGGTCGCATCGTCTTTCTATGGAATAGCTTATTTGTTTATTTCTATATCTCATATTTGGATAGAACTGCTGGCTTGTCAAGCTAATATTGGCATAATTATTAATATTTGCCCTGAACTCTTTGTATTCAATCGGAGTTCCGATAGGCAGATAATAAAAGAAAAAGTAAAGCCCTACACCCAGACCTGCCACCAATACAATTAGCAGAATTACATCACCTAATTTCATCAGAGGAAATAGAAATTCGCGTATATAAATTTAATTAAACATCAAACATTTTTCATGGATGAAGTTATTGTTTAAATACTCTAATTAATTCTAAATTTTATGGTTAATAAAGAAGGTCAGGAAAAGAAATTTGAATTTCTTGAGCATACAGCAGACATCAAATTTAGGGCATATGGAGAGACAATAAATAACTTGTTTGAGTCATGTGTTCTTGCCTTTTCTAGCTTTGTCTCCAGAGGTAAAAAGATAGATTCAAAGAAAGGCAAAGTAATAAGCGTGCATGGAAATGATTATGAATCTCTTCTTTACAATTTTGTAGACGAGCTTATTTATCTGCTTGATACGGGTTTTGTAGTTTCAAAAGCAAAGATAGAGCTTAGAGGATTTAATCTTAAAGCAGAACTATATGGGGATGATATTAAAAAATATAATCTAGAAGGGGTTAAGGCTGCAACCTATGCTGAAATGCATGTCAAAAAGATAAAATTAAAGGGAAAAGACATTTGGGAAGCCCAGATGGTCTTGGATGTTTGAGAATAAAAATACCCAACTTTAATAAACCTCAATTTTCTTCATCTTTCATGGAAATCAAAAAGCTCAAGGAAAACGTATATGAAATAAAGAAAGAAGGAAAAATGGTTGTCCCCGGAATAGTCTTCGCCTCAGAGAAACTTTTAAAAGATATAAAAAATGATAAAACTCTCGAACAGGTAAAAAATGTGGCCCAACTACCAGGTATTGTTGGAAAATCAATTTCAATGCCCGATGCCCACCAAGGCTATGGATTTAGTATTGGTGGTGTTGCTGCATTTGATTTAAATAAGGGAATTATTAGCCCCGGAGGAGTGGGCTACGATATTAATTGTGGCGTTCGTCTTATGAAAACAAACCTGACAAAATCTGAATTTCTGAAAAAGAGAAAAGAAGTTTTACATGAAATATCAAGAGCAGTTCCTAGCGGAGTTGGGCATGGCGGAAGATTAAAGCTATCTGATAAAGAGCTAGATGAAGTATTGACTAATGGAGCTAAATGGGCTGTTGAAAATGGTTACGGAATTAATGACGATTTGAATCATATTGAGGATTCTGGAAGTATCAAAGGAGCTAGCTCTGATAAAGTATCTCAGAAAGCCAAATCAAGGGGAAGAGACCAATTAGGCACTCTTGGAGCGGGAAACCATTTCCTTGAAGTTCAGGAAGTAGAATCCATTTTTGATGAAAAAACTGCCAAACTATTTGGAATAAACGAAAAAGGACAGATAACAGTAATGATTCATACCGGAAGCAGAGGATTAGGACATCAGACTGCAAGCGATTACATAATGAAAATGGAAAAAGAATATGGCTGGAAGAATCTTCCTGACAGGGAATTGATTTGTGCTCCAATCAACTCAAAATTAGGAATAGATTATAAGGAAGCAATGAATGCTGCCGCCAATTTTGCCTTTGCAAACAGGCAGGTAATCACTGCTATGATAAGAAAGGCCTTCCTGAAATTCTTTCCAAAGGCAAAACTTGAATTGATTTATGATGTTGCTCACAATATCGCTAAGTTTGAAGAATTCACGATTAATGGAAAGAAACAAACATTATGCGTTCATAGAAAAGGAGCAACTAGAAGCAGAGAAGGAATTCCGATTATTATTCCTGGAAGCATGGGGACTTATTCCTATCTTCTTGTTGGAACAAAAGAAGCCGAATCTCTTAGTTTTGCATCAACTGCGCATGGAGCAGGTCGTGTCATGAGTAGAACAAGGGCAAAACAGGAAATAACAGAATCTCATTTAAAAAAAGACTTAGAAAGCAAGGATATTATGTTAAAAGCAGGAAGCGTCAAAGGAGCATTGGAAGAAGCTCCCGAAGCATACAAAGATGTCAATGAAGTTGTGCGTGTTTCAGACGAGCTTGGAATAGGCAGTCTTGTTGCTAGATTTAAGCCTTTGGCTGTTGTGAAAGGGTAATAAGCTGTTGTGAAGGGATAGTCAATTCTTATCAAAATAATCCCAGCTTATGTAATTAAATCTTGTATATTTGTTTCCAAAATGCATTTTTCGCGGCAGTTTTGTACCATATAAATTATCTACTAAGGTATTTTTCGTTCTTAATGCCTGATACACTCTAGAATCTAGATTCGCCTCATTATAGGAACCGACATACTTTTTTCCTTCATCTGAAAAATAAAATTCTCCTATCCCGGAAAAAGATATTATGCATGCCTTAAACTCGCCATCAGGATGAATTCTATAAAGATTCTGTAAACCTTTTATGTCATGTCTTACATCTGAATCAGACTGCATAAATGATAATCTGGACAAGATTTTCATAGAATCAACCATTTTTCTAATTTGCTCTTCATTATTACCTATTTTAACAGCAGTTTCAGCAAGATGTTTCAGAAAAGCCCTTTCTCCTGAAGGATGGATATGAAATAACGTTATTTTCTTATCCAGTCTTGCCAAGCACTTTAAATAGTCCGAGTCTTCACTAACATGATTTTGAAAATAGGGCACTCCTCTATTATAAAGACGGAAATCAAAAACGAGACTCTCATTTTCTCCTATTTCAATCCACAACCCCAATGTTCCAAAGTAGGCATATTGCTCTTCATTATAAGATGTCTCCATTAACTTCCTAAGGTCTTTTATACCATCCACTTCACTTTTTTTTACAATTAATCTATATATATTATTTGTGTTTATTTCTAATTTTTCTGCAAATTTTATTGGTCTAAATGAATCTGGAAGCATCACTTCTTGTTTATCTCTCGTTGTTGCACATCCTTCAAATAACAAGGCTGACAAGCCAAGCACTCCAGTTATTGCCAGTTTTTTCAAAATACCCCTCAAAATCACCATATCAAAGAGTTTAAAAGAGTTATGTCAAACAGTTAAAGATCACAATGACTGGCAGAAATGAACTAGTCAAGTTCTTTTGCTTTTGCAATAGTCTTTTTTACACTCCTGACTATTTTTTCAACATTTTTCTTTGGATTCAATTCTTGTAGGAAAAATTTAAAAGGGCTTGGTTCTGCGATGTTCTTTATATCGTTCAATGACTTGGCAGCAGCCATTCTCCCTTTTTCTATGATAAATTTCGTTTTCTTAAATTCAAACATATTAATTTTTTCCAAATTTACATTTATTGCTAAATCTGCCTTATTTGCATCCAGGTCTGCTCTTGAGGATTCAGAACCCATCATTCCAATAGAAGTAAGGGCATTCTCAAGAATAGAAGGAATCTTTTTTTTCCCGGCTTTAGTGGTTGCCACTTCATTTAACACTGGGGGCCTCTCCTGCATTTTATTTACATTTACGGCAATGACAATATCTGCCCCCATTTTTCTCAGTATTTTTATAGGAATTGGATCTATAACACCCCCATCAACGAGCATTTCTTTGTTATTTGCGACCGGGAAAAATATCCCCGGAATAGCGATGCTGGCCCTGACAGCCTTTGCAACATCACCTTTGCTGAATATGATTTCTCTCTTTTCTTCGAGGTCAAAAGCAGTTACAAATAATGGGATTTTTAATTCTTTAAAGCTTACATTGTCAAGTTTTTCCTTGAGATATTTTTCAATTTTTTCTCCTTTTATTAATCCATATCTGGACAAAGTATAATCAAACAGCGAGTTTAATTTTTGATCCAATGCAATCTTTTCTAATTTTTTGGCATTCGGCTCCGCAGCATATAACGCCCCTATGACTGCCCCAATGCTTGTTCCAGATATAAAATCAACCGGAATTTTATGCTCTTCCAGCACCTTCAAAACACCTATATGAGCGAGTCCTTTCATACCCCCGCTTCCCAGGGCTACACCAATTTTTTTTCTTTCAAACATAGAAGCCCATAAAACTCCAAGTATATAAATAATGCGTAAATTCAAACATTAATATTTATTAATCATGTTTATCTCATTGATAAATGAAGCAAATCTATGTTATCGAACATCTTGAAAAAGAGGTTTATCCCTGGTGTTTGATGGAATACAACTCAATAAGCAAAATAGTCGGGCAAAGCAATTTATGGTTTACGAACATAAAACAAAATAGCAAGGCAGTAAGAGAATTAAAAAAATACGGCAAAGTCATCGAAAAATCAGTAAAAGACTTAGACTTAAAGAATTCTTGCGTTCTTGATCCAGAAGCAAAGCAAACCCTGGTGCCAAAAAGTGCAAAGAAATTCAAATATTTTATCTTTGGGGGAATTCTTGGAGATTATCCTCCAAAAAAGAGAACGAAGAAGGAATTGACAAAATTCGTTAAAGGAAAAGAAAGGAATTTAGGAAAAAAGCAATTCTCAACAGATAACGCTGTTTTTGTCGTTCATGAAATAACAAGAGGAAAAGCATTAAATAAAATGGAGTTCAAAAACAAGCTGATAATTAAAATAAATAATATTGAATCAGTCATCCTCCCATATTATTATCCCATAGTCAATGGAAAACCAAGAATATCCAAAGAGTTATTAGCATTAATTAAATGTTAGCAAGAAATCCGTTAAGCTTTAGCTAACGGATGAATTGCGTACTTATTTATTCTAAAAAATATTACTTTCAGGGAGAGTTTGTTGCAA
>JAGVXK010000007.1 GCA_018303825.1 Candidatus Pacearchaeota archaeon | reverse complement strand
TGCAACAAACTCTCCCTGAAAGTAATATTTTTTAGAATAAATAAGTACGCAATTCATCCGTTAGCTAAAGCTTAACGGATTTCTTGCTAACATTTAATATTTATTTCCTGCCTTGCTTTATCCAAAAAGCAAGACCTTGGGATACTAGGAAGAATAAAAACTCAACCCGCAGGAGCAACTGCAACGGGCATAAATGCCTTTAGTGCGAGAACAAGAACAATAATTCCAATTAAAAAGGCAACCACCCGCCCAGGAGAAAGCATAAACCTTGACTTATACTCCGAATCATATCTAACCAAACCACCCATTCCACCAGGCATTGTTATTTTGTTATCTGCCATGTTTATTCAACCGAAAAATACTATAAAAACCTATCGATATAAAGTTATTTTATTCTCTTTATTTCTTTCAATATTTCTCTCTTTTTGCTTCTTGAAGGATATGTCTGCCCAAATCTTACAAGAATCCAATTAATCTCCCCCCACAATCTCTTTGGAAACAACTTCATTAAATCCTGTTCAACTTCATGTTGTTTTTCATGTTTAGTCCAACCCATCTGTTGCGATATCCAAAGGCAGTGAGTGTCTACCCCTATTGTTCCATGACCTTGCTCAGCAAGAAAAACATTGGCAGTTTTTCTTCCCACCCCTGGCAATTCAATCAACTTCTCAAAATCATGCGGCACTTTTCCGCTATAATCTTTAATAAGAATCTTGCTCAAATTAGATATATTTCTTGCCTTTGTTTTATAAAAATTAACTCCTTTTATTATTCCTCCAATATCTTTTACCTTTGCTTTAGACAACTTCTTTATATTATTATATTTCTTAAACAACTTCTCTGCTATAGGAATTGTTATTTTATCTGTCGTTCGCGCGCTCATCAGAGTGGCAATGAGAGTTTTCCAATCTGAATCCCAGCCATCTGCAGCAAGCCTTAATTCTTTTGCCATTTTCTTTATAGACATTAATTGCCTCACTGCTCTTTTTGAATTCATACCCACCTTCTTACCTTCTTACAATATTCTACATATGCTATGCCAAATCTTTTCCTCAAAACTTCCTCTTCTTTTCTAACTACAAAAATATCAGTTAAGATAATGAAAATTATTGGAAAAATAAAAGTTACAACCGAACCAAGCAAAATTGCCACACCAAACAATATCAGAGTCATCCCTAAATAAATAGGATTTCTGCTTATTCCAAAAAAACCAGAGGTTATAAGTTTATTAGGAATTTCATAAATTTTAACAGATGTTTTCTCTTTTTTGAGAACAAAATAGCCAACAAGATTAGGTATGATTCCGATAATTATAAACAATATGCCAAATAAAGTAAGCGGATAAGAGATAATTTGTCCGATTGGATAAAGAAAGTGCAATACCAATTGAAGAAGAACGAAAATCAAAATCATATCTGGAGGAGTTAATGTTCTTATTTTACTCATCAGAAGACCAAAACCCTAAACTTTAAAATCCCTTGCATCCAATAAGATTCATGGCTGAGATTAACACAAAAGAGATAGAGGAAAAATGGAAGAAGTATTGGGAAAGAGAAGGCATTTATAAATTTGATACAAAATCAAAGAAAAAGATTTACTCAATTGATACCCCGCCCCCAACTGTCTCGGGAGAGATGCACATAGGACATGCCTGTTCTTATTCCCAGCAAGACTTCATTGCAAGATACAAAAGAATGTCGGGGTTCAATATATTCTACCCCTTTGGAACAGACGATAACGGACTTCCAACAGAAAGGCTCGTAGAAAAAAAGAAGGGTGTCAAAGCCAAAGAGATGCAAAGAACAGAATTTATAAAATTGTGTATGTCATTTCTAAAAGAAGAACTGCCAAAGTTCATTCAGGACTGGAAAAACATTGGAATTTCGTGCGACTTTAATATTCTATACTCAACAATCGACAATAATTCAAGAAAAATCTCCCAATGGTCTTTTCTTGATTTATACAAAAAAGGAAGAGTATACAGAAAAGACGCCCCTTCTATGTTCTGTCCGGAGTGTAGAACAGGTGTTGCACAAGTTGAAGTGCAGGACAAAGAAATAGAATCAACATTTAATAATATAATATTTACCGTTGGAAAAGAGAAGCTAACAATAGCTACAACTCGCCCAGAATTGCTTCCAGCTTGTGTATCTATTTTCTACCATCCTGGAGACAAAAGATACGAAAAATATAAGGGAAAAATGGCAAAAGTCCCATTATTCAATTTCGGAGTACCTATAATGGAAGATATAAGAGCAGACCCTGAAAAAGGAACAGGAATTGTTATGTGCTGCACTTTCGGAGACCAAACTGACATGGAATGGCAGAAAGCGCATAATCTTCCAATCAAGATGGCAATATCTGATGACGGCAAAATGACAAATATTTCTGGCAAATACCAAGGGATGCCTATTAAAGGAGCAAGAAAGGCAATCATCCAAGATCTTAAGGAAGAAGGATTGCTGACAAAACAGGAACCAATAAAACATTTTGTTAATGTACATGAGAGATGCGGCACTGAAATAGAATTCATAAAAAGCAAACAATGGTTTGTGCGTTATTTGGATTTAAAAGGAGGTATGTTAAAATGGGGCTCCGAGCTCAAATGGTATCCTGAATTCATGAAACATAGATATGACAACTGGGTTAATGGATTGCAATGGGACTGGCTTATCTCCAATCAAAGATATTTTGGAGTTCCTTTCCCTTTGTGGTATTGTAAAAAATGCGAAGAACCAATTCTTGCCGAAGAATCGCAATTACCGGTAGACCCTGAAAAGGACAAGCCAAAGTCTGCCTGTAAAAAATGTGGCTCAAAAGAAGTCACTCCCGAAATGGATGTCCTTAATACCTGGTTTACCTCTTCCATGACTCCACAGTTATCAACATGGCTAATGGATAAAAAAACGCAGAAAAAGTTACTCCCTATGGATTTAAGGCCACAAGCGCATGATATCATAACATTCTGGTTGTTTAATACAATGATTAAATCAAGACTTCATTTCAATAAGAATCCTTGGAAAGAAACAATCATCTCAGGATTTGTGACTCTTGAAGGTCAAAAAATGTCAAAATCAAAAGGAAATATCATAAGACCGCAAGATGTAATGGAAAAATATGGCTCAGATGCCATTAGATATTGGGCAGCATCTTCTAAATTAGGAGAAGACATCAATTATCAGGAAAAAGACGTTGTGACTGGAAAGAAGTTTGTCACAAAAATACTCAATGCAACTAATTTCGTATTTATAAACTTGCAATATCAAAGGAAAATGCCAAAATTACATGAAACAGACAGACTATTCTTAATTCAATTAAACAAATTGATAAATTCTTCTACGAAAGCATTTGAGGAATATAATTATTCAAGAGCGAAACTTGAAGCAGACTTATTTTTCTGGAGCACATTATGTGATAATTACCTAGAAATTGTTAAAAACAGAGTATATAATGGCAAGGAAAATGAGAAAGCATCTGCATTTTATACTTTATACCAATCTTTGCTTATTATTCTAAAATTAATGGCTCCATTTACACCGTATATAACGGAGGAACTCTATCAGGAGCATTTCAAGAAATATGAAAATAAAAAATCTATCCATATAGAATCCTGGCCAGAAAAAATAAAGGTAAAATCCTCTAAGGCAGATGATGATACATGGAACAAGCTTTTGGACATAATAACAAAAGCCAGGCAAGCCAAATCAGAAGCCAAAAAATCTATGAAAGCTGAGATAAACCTTACAATTTCCAAGGAAGACAAGAAACTTTTGGGTGATGTTATGGGAGATTTAAAGGCAGTTTTAACATCAAGGGAAATTAAAGAAGGCCCGTTCAAAGTTGAATTCCTTTAGGATAAAAAAGATTTAATAACTATCCTTTATCCACTTTTATATTAATTGAACGATAAAATAACACCATGACAATAAATACAAAACAAAGAAAAGAACTTACTGACCTGGTTCAGCTACTTAGAAGTATACGTGGAAGGCACACAGAACTTGTTACAGTCATGATTCCTTCTGATACAAACATCTTTCCAGTTATAAGGCAATTGGAAGCGGAAAGGTCAACTGCCGAGAACATTAAGTCAAAACAGACAAGAACAGCAGTCATAGATTCTATCGAATCGATTATAAGAGAATTAAAGAATTACAAGCAAACCCCAAAGAATGGCCTTGCCCTATTTGCGGGAAACGTATCTGAAAAAGAAGGAAATCAAGACATTAAACTATGGGCAATTGAGCCTCCTAAGCCCCTAAGAGTGAGAACATATAGATGCGACCAGGTCTTTGTCGTTGAGCCACTGCAGGAAATGCTTGATGTTGATGAAGTCTATGGTCTTGTAGTCATGGACAGAAAAGAAGCAACAATGGGTGTTTTAGAAGGAAAACAAATCAAAGTCCTTAGGCATTTAACATCAAATGTTCCCGGAAAATACAAGACTGGTGGTCAATCAGCCGCTAGATTCGAGCGAATAAGAGATGGAATGGCAAAAGATTTCTACAAAAGAATAGCTGAAAATATGAAAGAACTCTTTTTTGATATGCCCAAACTAAAAGGCATCTTGATAGGAGGTCCAATTCCGACAAAAGAAGATTTTCTCAAAGAAGGAGAGCTTGTCACAAAATTGAAGAATCTCATCATAGCTATAAAAGACATAGGCGAAACAGATGAACATGGTTTGGAAATCCTTGTTGAATCGTCTGAAAAAGAAATCTCCCAGCAGGAAATGGTCCTGGAGAAAAATCTCTTGACAAGATTCTTTGAAATGCTTGGCAAAAATAAAGAAAAAACAGTATATGGATATGAAAAAACAAAACATGCCTTGAAAAGAGGAGCAGTTGAACTTCTTTTAGTTTCAATGAAGGTTCCAAAAGAACAGGTGGAAGAATTAGAGCCTCTTGCAATTGCTTCAGGCACAGAAATGATTATAATTTCTATGGACAATCAAGATGGAGAGCAGTTCTTTAATTTAACGAAGGGCATTGGCGGCATTCTCAGATATCAGTTGGAATAATCAACCAGTCATTAAAGGAAAATATCTTGGATCTGTGAAGAGAGGATCAAATAATCTTCCAAGAAGATACTGTTCCCTTTGGGTTAGCCTAATTTCATCCCATTTTGGAACGCTAATAGTATTTTTCCTTAATGCGGGATCGATGCCTAACTTAATCAGTTCTTCATCCGTATATTCTGCTAATGCAATGGGCATGCCAAGATAAGTTATAATCAATATTTAAAGATTTGGTAATAATTCTGCGATCAGCCTTCAATGGCTCTTCTTACTCTCTCTTTAAAAATATCTTCATTTCTAATTATCTTATCAAGTTCTCTCTGCATAAGCAGTCCAAGCATTATTGGACTGTATCCTGTTTCATCACTCCATCTCCATAGCTGTCCCAAAAATGATTGCTCATAGCATCCAACTTCATATTTCTTATCTTCAACCATAATTCTGCACTAAATGTGGCTTATTTAAACATTTATATCGAATTGTTTTGTGTTATTATTATCTTATAGTGCCATAGTTATAAAAGCCGCCCTTGTTTCTAATAATTACAAATCCCCTGTATTCAATCTAATTAGATATATCTGGGTATAATAAACAATTTAAACGCACATAAACAAGGTAAAACATGGAGCAGGTGACGAAAAAAAAGAAGCATGATGAATTAATTTTAGAAGCAAAAAATTTCTTTGACGCATACAAAAAAGAGATAGGGCAATCAACAAGAGGGGGGGATAGGGTTATAAAACTCTCTTTCCCGCTACTTGCCGAATTCTCCCCAACTTTATCTGAAAACATTCTAGATAGCCCGCAAGACACTTTAGCTATTTTAGAGATAGCCTTGGAAGAATCAGGTTTAAGTGTTAAAGGACCAAGAGTCAGATTATCCGAGCTGCCAAAAGACGTCCACATAAAAATAAGAGAAATAAGAGCAAAACACCTTGATAAAATGCTTTGGATTGAAGGCATTATTAGACAAGCCAGCGATGTTCGTCCACAGGTAGTAAATGCAAAATTCGAATGCCCAAATTGCGGCGCAATCCTTTCAGTTCTGCAAATAGACAAAAAATTCCATGAGCCAACAAGATGCACTTGTGGCTGGAAATCGTCATTCAAAGTCATATCAAAAGAAATGGTTGATGCCCAAAGACTTGTAATAGAGGAAGCCCCAGATACTTTAGAAGGAGGAGAACAACCAAGGAGAATTAATGTTTTCCTTCAAGAAGATTTGGTTGACCCAAAGATGGAAGAAAGAACAACCCCTGGAAGCAAAATTAGAATTTGTGGAGTTCTCAAGGAAGTTCCTCTGCCATTGCCGACAGGAATTTCAACAAGATATGATATTGCAATAGAAGCAAACAACATTCAGCCAATGGAAGAGTCATTTGAAGATTTAGAAACTGACGAAGAAGATATAAAACAAATCCTTGAGTTGGCAGCAGATCCAAATATATACAAAAGACTCTCTCAAAGCATCTCCCCAAGTGTATATGGCTATGAAAGAATAAAAGAATCAATTTTATTGCAAATGTTCGGAGGCGTAAGAAAAATAAAATCAGATAGCGGGCATACAAGGGGGGATATCCACATCCTTCTTGTTGGTGATCCCGGAGTAGCAAAATCTGTTATTCTTAAGTTTGCCTCATCAATAGCTCCAAAAGGAAGATACGTGTCTGGAAAATCTGCCAGCGCAGCCGGACTTACTGCTGCTGTAGTGAGAGATGAATTTTTGCGTGGGTGGTCATTGGAAGCGGGAGCTATGGTACTATCAAACAAGGGAGTTGTCTGCATTGATGAGATTGAAAAAATGGAAGAGCATGATAGAAGCGCCATGCACGAAGCAATGGAGCAGCAATGTTATTTGCCCGACTTAGAGATAAGCTTTGCAGATGGCTCCAAAGAAAAAATAGGAAATTTCGTTGATTCATTGATATCAAAAAATGAGAGCAGAGTAAAACAAGGAATCAATTGTGAAATACTTCCAATTGAAAACAAAAAAAGCATATTGACTACCGATTTCGAGACAATTTATCCATCAAAAATATCAAAAGTTAGTAGACATCTCGCACCAAACAAATTTGTAAAAATAACATTAAACAATGGACGAAATGTAACTGTAACACCCGAACACCCTTGCTGGATCACAAGAAATGGCTCAATCACAACAATACCGGCAATAAAAATGAAAGCTGGTGAATTCTTTCCAATACCTGGAGAACTGCCCATTGACGGAGAGGAACAAAAATTTGAAGTTTTCCCATACAAAAATGGTCCAATGCTTTGCAAACTTTTAGGGTATCACATTACGGATGGTTCATATGAATTAAATAGAAAGAAAAAGAACGGAATTCAATTTTGCAATACCGACTCAAAACTTATTGAGAACTACAAAGATACAATTAAAAATATTTTCGATCTCGCACCAGGAATAACAAAAAGAGAGAATAGAATGTCTGTAAGAGTTATCTCTAAAAAAGTTGTGGATTTTTTCAATTTATTAGACACAAATCTAATGAAAAAGGGAGCATTCAAAAAAATTCCAGAAATTATCATGAAATGCAAAAAAGAAGACATTTCTCTTCTTATACGAGCCTTATTCGATGGTGATGGAACTATAGTCAATCTAAAACGCGGCGGATGCAGAATAGGACTGGTTACAGAAAATATCTATCTTGCAGAACAGGTAAGCGAATTATTACTAAGATTTGGGATAACTTCATCAATTTACAAAGATAAAAAGGTATTCAGATTAGACATAACATCCTATGAAAACTTGTTGAAATTTTATGATTTTATAGGCTTTCTGTCTGAGAAAAAACAAAATAGATTAAAAGAATACCTTTCAAAATCTAAATCCTATCGGTCTATTACAGATATAATTCCAAATGCCACACAATCAATAAATTTTGTCTTTAAAAAATTAGAGATAAATCAGAAAAAATATTTAGAAAATCAAATTTGCATGAATTGCGAAAAACATAGATTATTTTTACAAAAGATGATAAACATTTGCGAGAAAAAAGCAGATAAACTTCAAATAGCAAAAGAAACAATAAGAAAAACAGACAATGCCTATGAACTAAGCAAAATAAGAAAATCAATTGAACTCTCAGCGTTATCAGTCTCGAAAAAATTAGGTATAACTGATTATATGCTTTTGCAAAATGAAAAGAAAAACATAGTCTACAAGAAATATAATGAAATATTATCTGAAGAAATAAATGAAATGCTCTCAGTTATCCCAATATTAAGAAAACTGAAAAAGTTAGCTTTTGGAAAAATACGTTGGTCAAAAATTAAAAAAGTAGAAATTATACCCAGTCCCGGAATAAAATGGGTTTATGACATAACAATTGAACCAACACACAGCTTTATATCTAATAATATGGTTTTGCACAACTCAGTTACCATCTCCAAAGCAAATATCCATGCCTCATTGAAAGCAGAAACAACTGTTCTTGCAGCAGGAAACCCAAAAATGGGAAGATTTGACCCATACACTCCAATTCCACAGCAAATAGACATTTCTCCAGCATTATTATCCAGATTTGATGTAATATTTGTTATAAGAGACTTGCCAAATAAAGTGCAAGATGAAGCAATCGCCTCTCATGTCCTTGAGGAGCATAAACAAGAAGTAATAAGGGATGTCATAGAACAAAAATTAATGAGAAAATATATTGCCTATGCAAAACAAAAAATTAAGCCAAAACTAACAGATGAAGCAGTTGAAGAAATAAAAGAATTTTACATAAGAATGAGAAATCAATCAATAAAGTCAGATTCTGAAATTAAACCAATTCCTATTACAGCAAGACAATTAGAAGGCCTTATCAGGCTAGCAGAAGCACACGCAAAAATGCGTCTAAGTGATGAAGTAAAAAAGGAAGACGCAAAGGTAGCCATCGGATTGCTAAAGCACTCACTGTCGCAAGTTGGCTATGATGAAGAAGCAAAATCCTTTGACATAGATAGAATGACAACCGGAATTACCTCCTCAAAGAGAAGTAAAATTCTCCTTGTAAGAGAGACAATTGCCAAATTGGAATCAAGACTAGGAAGGTTAATCCCTATGGAAGAAATAACAAAAGCCATTGGAGATAACATAACTTCTGTAGAATTAGATGATTCCATATCTCAACTGGAAAAATCTGGTTTCATATTCAGACCCAAAAAAGGCTTTATTCAAAGAATGTAAATAGCAATACGAGGAATGAATGTAAATAGCAATACGAGGAATGAATATCAATCGCAACACTATATTCACAGAATATAAAGATTTATAATATAATAATTGGCTTAATAGTTGACAAAGATAAAAAAGAAAATGGCAGAACAGCAATTCAAAAGAAATGTGGCATTTAAGCTAAGAATTGGTTCAATCCTTTCTGGAAAACCGATTGTCGATGCAGACAGGCTAAGATTCCTGGAAATAGAAGAAAAACAAATAGCAAGAGTCAATGTAATAGCAAATATAATAGACAAATATGTGCAGGATTCTGATGAAAAAAAGTATGCAACAATAACGTTGGATGATGCAACAGGAAATATAAAAGTCAAATCCTTTGGAGATGATATCCATAAGTTCCTTGATTTAAATCAGGGAGATACTATCCTTGTGATAGGCATGGTAAGGATGTGGAATAATGAAATTTACATAACTCCTGAAATAATAAAGAAAAAGGAACCGTCATTCCTCCTCGTAAGAAAGCTGGAATTAGAGGCAGATATGCCAAAATCCCTGGATAAAACCAAGCTAACAGAATTAAAAGACAAACTTACCAATATGATAAAGGAAGCAGAGAAAGATTCCGGAATTGATGTAGAAAAGATAATCTTAGAACTAAAAGAACCTCCGGAAATAATCAATAAGGAAATAAAGAAACTTCTTGAAGACGGGCTCATATACGAACCAAGACCATCAAGGCTTCGATGGCTCGGATAAAATAGAATGAAATATAACAAGTTAGTAAGAGATAAAATTCCAGATATAATAAATAATAAGGGAAAGGTTCCAAAAACACATATCGCTTCTCCACATGAATATAAATCAAAGCTGAATGAAAAACTATTAGAAGAAGTAAATGAATATTTAAAATCAGAAAATTCTGAAGAACTGGCAGATATTCTTGAAGTTATTCATTCCATAGCAAAATCAAATAATCTTTCTAAGGCAGATTTGGAAGAAATTAGACAAAGCAAGGCAAACGAGAGAGGTTCATTCGAAAAGAAGATTATATTGGATGAAACTGATTAATTCAACTTCAATTTCTTTATCGCCAAATAGAGAGCCGCAATAATAAGCAGTCCGAAAGTGATTATAACAAACAGCTTATCATCAAAATTCTTTGTTGCTGCTTCAATGACTAGGAAAGCCCCAGAAGGCAGGGAAACTATCTGCAACAACAAACTTGAAGCAAACAATCCAAATACTATCAAGATAAATCCGACTATTGCATAAATAAAGAAAGTCCTCCTATTGTATGCATTCTGTGCGTCATTGAATTCCTTATTGCACATATCACAGCTCTTCAAACTTACAGTACAGCCTCTAGAATCATAATTATAGACTGCATTTCCCCCATCCTTCTGGCACGAATCAACCTGCTCTTGCAATACCTGTGAATAGGTGCAATTCTGGCAGATTCCAACATCGTAGCCATACTTTATAGGATATGGCTCCCTCATTGAACCAGCACAATATTTATCATACTGAGGTCCTTCATAGAAATAACTTACAACCAAATTAACAAAAATAGTAAGCATTATAGCAACAAAAATTCCCAAAAGTATAGTCAAGGCAAGCCTTCTCCCCCTCAATTTCTCTTTTGCCACCATTCTTCACGGAAGAAATCAAACTTTATAAACCCTATTAATTCAATCTAGTTATGGAAGATTATGAATCCCTGTTAAATGAAGCATACAAGAAAGTAAAGGTAGTCCAGACAGGAAGCGATAGGTTTGAAATCCCACCAGTTCAGGGAATGGTAGAGGGAAAAAATACAATTATAACCAACATCTCCCAAATAGCAGGTTATGTCAGAAGGCCTGTTGAACATATAGGAAAATTCCTTCAAAGAGAACTTGCAACTTCTGGAAAACTCGAAAATGACCGTTTGGTATTAAATACAAAAGTTCCATCTATTAAAGTAAATGAAAAAATGCAGCTATACTCAAAAGAATTTGTCTTATGCAATGAATGCAAGAAACCAGACACTGAAATAGTAAGTGAAAAAGGAATAAAATTCAAGCACTGCCTTGCCTGCGGAGCCAAATCCCCTGTCAAGAGCTTGATTTAAACAAAAATTAAATGGCAATCCTATTCTCCAATTGCCAGAGCAAATCTCTTCTTATATTTCTAGCAGTAACATTCAATCCTGCTCCGGGAGCCGAAACAATATAAGGATCATTCTCATTATAAGTATCCGTATTTATCTTTACTTTATTTATCCTGCCAGATAAAATCCCAAACTCGCTATCCCTTGGCACATCTACCAAACCAATTCTTAATTTAACTTTATCTCCATTTATGTCAATTCTTGCAAGATATCTTAATACATTGCCTTTTCCTTCTGCAATAGCAACTTTCTCCCTGAAAAAACTGTCAAAACTTTGCATTTTTTTTATAAGAACTTCAGGATCTTTTTCAAGAAGATATTTCATAGGAACAAAGGATTCAACTTCAACATCCTCCAAATTAACATCAAATCCAGATGTTCTTGCCAAAATTGTTATCTTCTTTCCAACATCAATCCCGCTCAAATCATCAGCAGGATTAGGTTCCGTATATCCTCTATGATAAGCATCATTTAAAATATCTGAAAAATTCTTTCTTTTGTGCAATTCAGTTGTGATAAATCCAAGAGTTCCCGAAAGGCAGGCTTCTAAACCGAGCAGAGAATCACCCAAATCCCGAGCATCTCTCAAAAAATCAACAGCATCAGCGCCAGCCATAACTGAACACCTATAACCATATCTGAAAACATTCTTAGTTAATAAATTAAAGGTTTTAAAGTCCGACAATACCAATGGATTCTTATTAGCTGTAACAATTCCATAATCACTTTCACTAATTATTTCATCATGCAGTTCAAGCAATTCCTTTCCCCCAGTTGTAGCATCAACAAAAACAAGATTATTTTGTCTGCTTGGAAGATATTTCTCCTGCATGAGTTCAAAAATTTCCATTAATCCATAATACTTTCTTCCACCCATAGAACCATTCGTAAATCCCTTGGCTGTTCTAGAACCTATTCCTTGGAAATCATGAACAAATTCTGAACTAGAAGCTAAACCAATGATTCTGGTTGGATTTTCATGCTTTTCTGAATCCACATCATTATTTGCAAACATTTGCCTGACTAAGGTTCTTCCTACTTTTCCTGTAGTCCCAATAATAAAAACATCCTGAAACATGAAAAATTCTTAGCAGATATCATTTAAATTAATTTCTATCCGTTCAAAACCAATTAAAATACACTATACTCAATAGATAATTTTATAACCCTATTTAATCAAATAAAAATATGTTTTGCACAAAGATACACAAAAGCTACAGAAAAGTCGTGGCAATTTGCGACTCAGAATTAATTGGAAAAAAATTCGAGGATGAAAAAAGGCAGCTTGATTTAAGGGAGAATTTCTACAAAAATATTGAAATAAATGGAGTTCAATTAAGAAAACTAATCAAAGTAGAAATTGTGGAAGATGCCACATTCAATATTGTCGGCAAAGAATCAGTAAAAATAGCCTTAGAAGAGGGGATAATCGCAAAAGAGGGAGTATCTGAAATATCTGGAATACCCTTTGCCCTAAAATTATTATGATAACTAAAATAATCCCGGGAAGGTTGAACTTGAAGGAAACGCAGTTGCCCTAAGATGGAAACACTAATTTTTAACAGCACAAAAGAATTAAAGAAAAACAAGAAAGAACTGGAAGACAAGCTAAATGTCTCAATAACTATAACCGGCAAAAAAGCGGACATTTCTGGAGAAGCGGTAGATGAATATGAAGCAATGATAGTTCTTGAAGCAATTAATTTTGGTTTTTCAGCAAAAAAAGCCCTAATGTTGAAAGACCAGGATATTCTATTCCAACATATTAATATAAAGAAATTCACACATAGAAAAAAGCTTGAGGATGTTAGAGCAAGATTGATAGGCACAGAGGGAAAAACAAAAAGAGCAATAGAAAACATTACCCTCTCACATTTAGCAATAAGAGGAAATGATATAGGCATAATTGCTCCCGCAGATTTGATGCAAGAGGTAATAACTGCCCTGACAAACCTAA
The DNA here is from genome assembly GCA_018303825.1 of Candidatus Pacearchaeota archaeon. Lineage (GTDB taxonomy): Archaea > Nanobdellota > Nanobdellia > Pacearchaeales > GW2011-AR1 > JAGVXK01. The sequence goes on along the minus strand of JAGVXK010000007.1, from coordinate 60,787 downwards.
TACGTGGCTCAAAGCAGTCAAATGTATATAACTTCCTTGAAAGGATGAACGCTGAAAAGAAGAAATTCCCAGATGACCTCGGCCTAAAGAAAGACAAGAAAGGAAAGTAATTGCGACAATATATGGTAATCCCAAAAGCTTTAAATAACTACTATCAGATTCTTAATAATCATTTAGTCTTAGGATTAGATGAATTTGTCCCCTTAGCTCAGACTTTTCCACGACAATAAAATGTTAGGAAGGGAGCAACCGGTAGAGCATCTGACTGTTAGAAGTTGGACTTACTGATGGTAGGCCTTTAGAGAAATCAGAGGGTCGGAAGTTCGAATCTTCCAGGGGACGTTCTCTTTTTAAATAGAAGAATCACAAAAGTATTATGAATAAACAACTAAAACCAAAAGTCTTGCTTGGCATGTCTGGTGGAGTAGATTCATCTATAGCTGCTTATTTATTAAAAAAACAAAGATATGATGTAATGGGCTGTTTTCTAAAATGCTTCTCAGACACAAAAGACCCATTAACAAACCAATGCGTATGGAGAAAAGAAAGACAAATGGCAATTAGAATAGCCACAGAATTAGAAATTCCTTTTATAACTCTTGATTTAGAAAAACAATATAAAAACCAAGTAGTTAAACTAATGTTTAATGAATACAAATCAGGAAGAACACCAAACCCTGATATTTCATGTAATAAAATAATTAAATTCCCTTGGTTATTAAAAGAAGCAAAGAAAAGAAAGATAGATTTTATTGCAACAGGCCATTATGCTCGAATAAAAAAAATCAAGTCAGGTTATCAATTACTTTCTGGAAAAGATAAAACAAAAGACCAAAGCTACTTTCTGTATGAACTATCCGAAGATATTTTAAAACACACTTTATTCCCAATTGGCAACCTAAAAAAGAATGAAGTCAGAAATCTCGCAAAAAAACTGAAATTTCCAAATTGGAACAAGCACGGCACTTCTGGGATATGCTTTATTGGAGAACAAAACATGAAATCTTTCCTTGAAAAAAGAATAAAACGTAAAGCAGGAATAGTTAAAAACCCAAACAACCATGTAATAGGAAGACATGATGGTATTTTCTATTACACTATTGGGCAGAGAGCACACAAAAGCATAGGAATTAATTTTCAAAGGCCAAAAGAAGACAATAAAAAATGGTATATTGCTGAGAAGCAAAAGCCCAACACACTTATAATTGTTCCGGAAGACCACGAGTTGTTAAAAAAATCACAAATAATAATTAAAAATATTCATTTAATTAACAATACTCAAATAATTCCAAGTCAATTAAAAGCAAGAATAAGACACCTCGGAAATTTATTACCTGGAAAATTAAAAAAAGTAAAAAATAATTATATCTTCACATTATCAAAGCCCGTTTCAGGCATAGCAGAAGGTCAGCACCTTGTTCTTTACAATAAAGATGTTTGTCTTGGCGGCGGAGAAATAAGACTTAAATAACCTATAATCTTATGTAAAACATGGATTTTGACAAGATAATCAACAAAAGACATTGTGCAAGATCATTTAAAGACAAACGAGCATCGTGGAAAGACGTAATGCTTGCCATAGATGCTGCAAACCAGGGTCCATTTGCGGGAAATATGAATCATCTAAAATTTCTCATTGTTGAATACCCAGAAACAATAGAAAAAATAGCAAAACTTTCAAGCCAGCATTGGATATCTGAATCTGGAATTCTTGTCGTTGTCTGCTCTGATGACACCCATTTAGAAAAACAATATGGAGAAAGAGGAAGAGTATATTCAAGACAGCAAGCAGGAGCAACAATAATGACTTTAATTCTAAAGTTAACAGACCTTGGATTAGATTCCTGCTGGGTGGGCGAATACAAAGATGAATTAATAAGACAAATACTTGGTATTCCTGAACACATCCAAGTAGAGGCAATAATCCCAATAGGATATGAAAAGCCTGTCAAAGGCAGAACAGGAAAGCAAAAGAAGCTTTCTCTTGAAAGGTCAATCTTCTGGGAAAAATGGGAAGGCTTCAGGCGGCCAAGCGCCTTCGAAGATCCAAACGTAGCACATAGGGATGCTTACTGATTTCTAAAATGAGATCAATTGCGCAAGAAGATTCAATGGGCTGTGGTATAGCTTGCACTGCATGTATAATAAATAAATCATACAAAAAAACAAAAAAGCTATTTAGAAATGAAAAAAACGCCTCAACAAAAGGATATTATTGCAGAGATTTAACTAAAGTTTTGAAAAAAAGGGGACTCAATTACCTTTACAGCAAAGTAAGAAAAGAAAATAAAAATAAAATAAAGAATAACGGAACGATTATTTTCATAAAAAGAGATAAGAAATACCCTGCAGGCCACTATCTCATCAAAACTAATCGCGGCTGGATGAACTCGTGGATAAATTTTCCAAAGTTACCAATAAAATTGGGCTTTCAAAATAAACTTCCTGGAAAACCGCAGTGGATAATGTATCGAGAAAAAATAAAAAAGGAAGAAGATAAAAAGAAAAAATAAATTTTCTTCTCCTAATCGTTATCTTAGCATAGGAATCTTAGAACCTTGGTTCTAACGGAAGACTTCTATGCCTAATTCAGACATCTCAGATGTAGGTGCTGCTTGTGTATATTGCTGCCTTCTGCCCATAACATAAGGCGATTTAACACCTGTCATGATAGTAATAACTCTGACTTTATTTTGAAAGTCTTTGTTAATTCTGGCCCCAATAATAACCTGCGCCTCCTGGCTGATATTTTCTGTAACTAGCTCTCCTACTCCAGAGAATTCCTCTAATTTAAAGTCTGGTCCGCATGTAATGTGAATCAGTGCTCCAGTTGCTCCTCTGTAGTCTACGTCTAGTAATGGATGAGTTAAAGCCTGCTTTACAGCCTCTTCAACTCTTGCAGCTGTGTCAGATTCTCCAACACCTATAACTGCAACTTCTCCGTTCTTCATAATAGCGCTGACATCAGCATAGTCTAAGTTAATCAAACTGGGAAGGGTGATTGTCTCAACAATACCCTTAATCATTGTAGATACAAGCTCATTTGCTACTGCAAATGCCTGCTCCATAGGCAAGTTTCCAGCAATATCTACAAGTCTGTTGTTATCAATTATGATTGCTGTATCAACAACTTCTGTTAATTCCTGCAATCCGAATTCTGCTTTGTCATGTCTTGCTCTCTCGCATTCGAAAGGCATCGTGACTACTGCTATAACAACAGCTCCCGATTCCTTAGCTAGTTGCCCGACAACAGGCGCTGAACCTGTTCCTGTTCCTCCGCCCTCTCCTGCTAATATGAAAACCATGTCTGCCCCTGTAACTGCTTTCTTCAACTCTGAAAGTGATTCTTTAGCTGCTTCTCTCCCCTTCTGTGGAAATCCTCCGCATCCCAAACCTCTCGTAAGCTCCTTACCGATTAGAATTTTCTCATCGGCTTTGGTAATACTCAAGTGTAGGGCGTCCGTGTTCATTCCATAGATGGTTGCTCCATTAATCCCTTTGTTGAAAAGCCAAGTTATTGTATTACATCCAGCTCCACCGCATCCAATAACTTTAATGTTAGCCTTTCCGGCTCTTAATTCATCAAAGTTTATAGAATGTGTAGAAGCGTTCTGAATGGCTTCTTTTGCAAAATCTAATACCATATTTCTCTTTTTTTAACCTCCTTTCAATTTTTACATTTAATTGCATATCCAAAACGGAATTTGCTTAGAATTCATTGTCGAAACCAGTTTAAATATTTATTTATGCCCCTGAATATAGCCCAAAATGCTCAAACCTATATACTACAATATATCTATTAAGAAATATCTTTCATATCATATATATTACAAAGTATATTTTAGCTTTCAATTAAAGATTTTTCAGCCTTTTTCTAAATTCATCAAGATATTTAGCAGGAAAATTACCTCCAACAGAAGCTTTATGGCCCCCCGCTCCGGAGTTTTCAAAACCTTTAATCAGCTTAGGAATAAGATTATTTAGATTAACCTTCCCATCTTGCCTTCTTGCACTTAAAGTGACATAATCGCCTTTTTTCTCCGCAATTATTATCAGTTTATCCTTCATCTTTAACGATATTTCTGTGCTCAAATATGATCTTATTGGAAAAATGCATTCAAAATAAAAGAAATAACCTTCTTTAAAAGGTATTTTCTCTCTCTCAAACTTTTGCATAGTCACATTTATCTCATTTCTTACAGCATCTGAGAACTTCTTTAAATCGCCTATGTCTCCGAAGTTTCTCCCTATAGAAGAATAGACTCTTTCTGTTTTTGGCTTGAAATAGGAAATAGCCAGGCTTAAATCCATCACAAGGTCCCAGATAATACCTTGCTGCCTAGCAAACCCCCTATCTAATTGAAAATTATCCCCATATTTAGTATATGTAGAAGAAATCCATTTTTTTCCCTTTGTATAGCAAAAATCGCTTATACTAGCAGATAAAACAAGCCACTCTAGTTGTTTCAAATCACGTATTTTTGAGAATAAGTAATAGCAAAGATAAGCAGCGCTGTATCCATCAGCATTCATAAAAACTGTTCTCTTTGAATTGTAATCATCCTGCACAGGATGATGGTCTATTATCAAAATATCTGCAAACTTTTCCATTTCCCTTATTAATTCCCTGTTTTTTATATACAAATCACTAAGAATTATTTTCCCATATTTTTCTTTTCTCAATTTCTCTATAAATTGCATATCTAAATCAACATAATCGACAAATTTTAATGTATTTGGATGAATCCCTTCCATTACAGCTTTCGCCGAGACAACTCCATCAAGATCCTGGACATGACTTAATAGAATACTCCTCGCCGTTCCAATGTTTGAGATAAATTTCATAAATGCTCTTTCTTTTCCCGCTTTCCATTTTGGCTTGACTAGCTTCACCCCTTTTTCTTTAATCATTCTAGATTTTCTCCAAAATTACTGCCTTAATCCCTAACTGCTGGCAGACTTCAACAAATTTCTTCGCATCTTCTATTGTTCCGGCTACACCTGCGCCATAGTGCATAGGTATTGCAGTATCTGCGCCAATCATTTTAGCAGTTTCAGCAGCCTCGTTTGCATCCATGACATATATCCCCGAAACAGGAAGCATTACAATCAATTTATTTCCCTGTTTGCTATATCCTGTTAATTTTTCCATTTCTGGAATTTTATCACTATCTCCGCTATGATAAAGGATTATTTCACTAATCTTTATTAAATAACCAAGAAAGTGGTCTTTTTTAGTATGAAAATCTTTATTTATATTATAAGCAGGCATCGCTTGTATTCTAATGTTCCCAAACTCTATCTCACCCCCTTGCTCCATCACCTGCATATCCACATTTTCTATTCTGGTTATCTTGCTTTGCACATCTGCAGGGCAGATTATTTTCGTTTTTTCCTTCTTAATCCTTTCAATATCCTTTATAGAGCAATGATCATAATGACTATGTGTAATAAGTATGATATCTGCTTTTTCTTTCACAGCATTCTCGCTTAAATTGTAAGGATCAATAAATATCTTTTTATTTACTCCATTAACTATTGTAACTAAAAATCCAGAATGTCCTAAAAAGTCAATTTTTATGTTTCCTATTTCCATTTCATTTATGCACCTTTTCTTTTTTATGAAAAACAAAGAGAAGTTATAAACTTAATGATGATAGCTCTCTTATACTCTAATTAATACGGTGTTGAATGAAGATAAAAAATGGTTTTGTTAAGCCAACGAGTGATGACCAATTTTATCATCGGTACTTTATGATATTAATTTAAGCGAACTTTCATAGTTTGTAGTCGGTATTTTGGGTTTTATCACCTTTTAATTTAACAGAACCTAAAAAATACATCAAATAGAGAATAGTAAATTTATCATTACTGATAATTAATAAGTATCGATAAATTCATATAAATTTAAATACCTCAACTTCCAGTAGGAGATATGGCGGCCAAAAAAGAACAAGCAAATCAAACAAACATGTCAAGAGAAGAGCAGATAGGATATCATAAAGGTGCTATTAACACGCTTACAGCGGAAAGAAATGAGCTTATCAGAATAGTTACAGTTACAGAATCATTGATAGCAGCACATGTAAAAGCCCTTGAAGAACTTGGAGTCAAATTAGACTTAAAGCAAGAAGAAAAGAAATAATTAAATAATTTTTACATATTGTAAGTATCAAAAAAACAATCATTGCACATCCCATCATACCAATATAAGTTATGCTTTCCTATGGATTTATTGCATTTCTTGCAATTAAATTCTTTTTTATCATCATTTTTTTCTTCGAAATATTTTATTCTTTCCTGAAAATCCCGAGAATTTACATTTAAGGGTTTTTATAATCTCCTTTGCTCCAAATTGATTGCCCATTAGTATCTTCGTCAATTATTTTATCTTTCCTATTATCCATTATCAATCTCCCTATTAATTATATTAACATTAAATTTTCTCAATTTCTCTCGCAATACTAAGCATCATGCTTTCTTCATTCTTTCCTGCCATTATCTGCAGCCCTATAGGAATTCCTTCTTTTTCTTCTTTTACCTTTCCAGCTGGAATTGAAATAGCGCATATTTCAGCAAGATTAGCAGGGATTGTTAAGGCATCAAAGGCATACATTTCCTCAGGTTTCATCTTATCTCCCTCGCCGACTTTCCAAGGCAAGCTTGGAACAACCGGACTTATGATACAATCATACTCTTCGAATGCTTTTTCAAGCTCTTCTTTTATTATTTCCTTGACTTCCAAAGCCTTGTTATAATATCTCCCTTCAAATTCCGCCTTTGTTATCTCACTTCCCCCAAGAATTCTTCTTAAAACTTCCTCTCCGCATTTTTCCTCTATCTTATATCCATACCTTCTTCCATCAAATCTTCTTGTTGCAGAAAAGAATTCCACATAAACAAGAGGATAATATGTTTGCACAGCAAGGTCAATGTGTTTTATTGAAACCTCTTCCATTTTCCACTTGTATCTTTTAACAACCTCTGCAACCTTTTTGTCTATCAGAGTTTGAATTCTCTTATCAACGCCTTTTATCTTCAAAACCCCTATCTTGACTTTCTTGTCTTTTAGATTTTCCAACCTTATTTCCTTTCCTGCAAAAGTCTTTGTATCTCTTTCATCCTTTCCTTTTATTACATCTAAAAGCAAAGCAGCATCTTCCACATTTCCAGCAATTGGACCTATCTGGTCTAAACTCATAGACAAGTCAATCAATCCATATCTTGAAACCAGACCATAACTTGGCTTTACTCCTACAACTCCGCAATTAGAACTTGGATTTCTAATGCTTCCTCCAGTATCCGAACCAAGAGCCATATCACACAATCCTGCTGCCACTGCAGCAGCACTTCCTGAACTGCTCCCTCCCGGAATTCTTCCAGGACAGGAAGGATTAACAGCACAACCAAAAACAGAATTTTCCCCGCTTCCTCCAGCACAAAACTCATCACAGTTAGTCATTCCAATTATAACTCCATCCCCTTCTTTTATCTTTTTAATAACAGTTGCATCAAACGTAGAGACATAATTTTCCAAAACAAGAGAAGCACAATTTGCTATCAGTCCGAGAACATTAATAGCTGATTTAACTGCAATTACTTTTCCATATAATCTACCTTTCTTTCCTGTTCTTGCAACTTTTTCATCTACCTTCCTCGCTTCAAGAAGAGCGTTTTCATTTATATGCAAGAAAATATTCAATTCCTTGTTGACTTTGTTTATTTTATCAAGATATTCTTTTGTTTTCTTCTCTGCTAATCCGCTCATATTAAACCCTCCTCTTCTAATAATTTATATATTCTCCCTTTATTTGTTTGATAAAAAGACCTTATTTCTTCTGCCTCTGCATGGTTAATAACCTCGCCATAATACTTTGAACCATTTCGTTTATATCTAAAGTTATCTAATTGCATAACGAAAGAAATATCAAATCCTTTTTTAATCAAATAAGAAATAGAGGCCTCGTGCGAATAAGATTTATAGCCTTCTAATGCTAACAAAGCATCACAGAAATCTCTCAGGGCATCATAAATATTCTCAAAAACGATTTTCGGAAATTCGTTGGAGGACATTTTAAAGGCATCTCTTATCCTGGACTGCATATCTTTAATTAAGAAAACAGCCAAATCCTTGTTGACAGAGCTTTTCTTTACGTCACCAATTTTAACAAAATACTCAAAATCTTTCATCTTTTCCTCACAAAGCCATACAAAACAATGCCATTAATAAGATTTGTGTAGAACTCATTAGATATCTTTTCATAATCTATGACTAAAAGATGAATCTTCCTATCTAACAATTTCTCAAAGTTAGTTAAATCTGCCCTATTCCTTTCTTTTGACACAACTACTATGTCTATATCGCTTCTCTCAATATCCTCTCCCCTAGAATAACTCCCAATAACTGAGATGAGCTCGGGCTTTAATTTTTCAATAATGAAGTCAACAATTCCAGAGTTATAAATCTCGTTTACATTAAAAATTCTTTTCTTCTGGCTAAACTCTTTGCCTTCCACATTAGCAAATAGCTCGACAATGTGTTTTTTCTTTTTAGTTTTTATTAATCCCTCCTTAGACAGCTTTTTTATTGTGTCTATTACGGTATTCGGATTTAATTTTGTTAATCTGGCCATCTCTCTTATATGAAACTTATAAGTCGGCTTTTCGAAAATCAATTTCAAAACTCTTCCAGCTTTACCATCTTCAAAGTTTAAACTGTTCATTTTATTATACAATTATCCTTTATTTTATACATCTGTATAATTATTTATACATATTTATAAACCTATCTATTCTGTATTTTATGGACTATCTATTCTGTCCAGAATTTAATATTCATAACTTCCCCACTTATCTCCTTTTTCTCTTGAATCAATTATATACCATTGCACCTTTACAGTTCTAGCCCTTCCATTGCACATATGGGGTGCTTCATTTAAGTCAATACAACCTTTGCAATCAGTTGTCAGCTCTCTTTTACATATCGGGCATTTAGCAACCGCTTTCACAAAATACATTATAAGAATAAGATTTTAAATCTTTACACCATTATATGGACCACCCATAATTATCTTTAAATTCTTCTCTTCCAAAGAGAATATTAGTTCTTCCCTATTTAGAGTTTTATCCTTATAGATTGTAAGACCTTGCTTTTCTTTTTTACTTTTACAGGATTTGTATAGGAAATTGTAAGAACTTTGGTTCTTACCACTCAACCTTGCCCACTACCTTTTTTACAAAGAGAATTTCCTGCAATTCATAGAATTCCATTGTCGTTTCAACCTGATCAGAAAAATATCTCAATTGATAGTCTTTATCGTTCTTGTCAAATAATTCAATCGCCATCTCTTTTGTCATCCCATGATCTATAAGAACATAATGCTGGTCAACCTCATATTCTTTCCCATCAACCCTTATTTTGTCACCTTTCTTTACTTTTGCAATTGGCTTGCTTGCCTTTATGCTAATCTCCTTTTGGACAGCGTTTCCGCTTTCCGCCCTAGCAATTTCCTCTATCTCCTTTTCAGCTTCTTCCAATTCCTCCTCTATCTCTTCATCGCTTGCCTTCTTTTGCTTCTCCTTTCTTGACTTCGACTTCCCATATTCAACATCATCGGAATCAGCAAAGGCATCATCTAAACTAATCCCTCCAGCATGCTCGTCTTTCTCTTCTTTTGTCTCTGCCTTCTTCGCTTTTTTTACTTTCTTGACTTCTTTTTTCTTTGACTTTATCATAAAACCAAAAAATAATCTCAGTTTATAAGCGTTTTGATATTGAATCTCCGATAGACCGGAAATTATGATTAACGGGAAATAAATAGAAGTTAAAAGGTTCTTGCTAAGATAATAATGATAATAAAAATCGTTAGAATATATGAATTTTTTGTCAAATATATCTTTCCATTAATTAGTGACTAAATCTCATTCGGAGATACTAACTAATCTACTTCATTTATTCCATGCTCAAAAACTTATTAATATAAAACATAATTTTATCTTTTCGCTCTGGATTAATTGAAACCTCTTCTCCATAACTTGTTGGCTTGCTGAATAAAATTCCCCCTTTCTTCAATTCTTTTGCCATCTCTTTAACCCTTCCTCTGATTTCCATTGGGAATCCTTTCTGTAGATTATCAAAAGATGTGTGGCTATGGCTAAATTTCCCCAAACGAGTCAGCTTGTGCAGAATTTTCCCTTTTATTTCTTCATCACTCCACATTTTACATTCATGACTATTTAACAAGTCTATTTAGATATACTTTAAACAGTTAAGTTTATATACTTTTCTATTTAATACTATTTATGCAAGAAAAATCATTAATAACAAAATTTTTAGGAGAAAATCCTATCTTCAAAATTGTAGATTTTCTGATAGAAAATAAAGGACTTGATATGAGCAAAAAAGAGATAATTGAAGGAGCAGGAATTTCAAGAGCATCATTATTCAACCATTGGGAACAAATAGAAAAACAAGGAATTGCTGTTGTAACAAGAAAGTTCGGAAATACAAAGCTCTACACATTAAATGCAAAAAATCCGATAGTGGCAAAACTATTGGAATTAGAAAGTGTATTAATTGCAAGAGCATTGGATAATCATAAACTAGCTAAAATTGAAGCTTAATTCCAGCTCTTTTTCTCCGCAATTATATTGTCTTCATTCTTATTAGGAGCATTTGCAAACATCCTCTTTCTGAAATCTTTATCTCCATGTTCTCCTTGCCCTTCTTCTCTAAATCCTCCAACTTCTTTCTTTGCCTTTTTTTCCTTTAATTTGACATTTTCAAGGGTCTTTGCAAATTTCTCAAGAATTTCCTTTGCCTCAAGCCTTATCTTCTCCCTTTCCTTTTCATCCATAACAAGCATTATCCTATGATATTTATAAAGTTATTGAGAAGTTGAAAGATATGCTGCAAAAAGAATCAAAACTCCTCCGATAACTTCTTTCAACATTGGCAATTCCTTAAATAAAACGGCAGCAATCAATATTGAGAATACTGCATATAATAAAGTCAAAACAGATGCTTTAGTTCCCTTTACCTTGCCCAATCCTTTATATAAAAATATAAAAGATAATGCTGCAAAAACCCCCATAAAAACTACCAAAACTGAATTATTCAGGCTAAATACTATCGGCTCTAAAAACAATAAAGGTAAGATAAAGGGTAATGCAATTAAATTTTGCCAGAATGTTAAAGATATTTTGTCGTATTTCTTAAAAGTCTTGGACATTGCATAAACCAAACCGCCAAAAACACCAACAAATAATCCGGTAGCACCACCTATCATATTTTCTCTGAGAAAAAAAGTTTGGGGAGTGAATAAAAAGAACATTCCAACAAAAGAAATAACTATTGCGATTAAAACCCTAATTGTCAGCCTTTCCTTAAGCAAAAAAATTGAAAAAATGGCAGTAAACAATGCTATTGTTGATTGCAACAAAACAGAAGAAGCAATTGAGATAGTATTCAAAGAAATGAATGCTGCAATGATTATGAAACCATGAATTGCACCAAAGAAAATCAGCTTGCCTATCTGATATCTCAACGGCGCAAGATGATACTTCCTTGAAACAAAAAACAACAAACCAACAAAAAATGCGGCTAAAAATATTCTGAAAAAAGCAAGGTTATAATTCCCAAAATCTCTTCCGACCCTTGCCATAATATACACAACAGCAATAAAAAATTCAGCAAGTACTATTTGAACTATCCCAAAACTCTCCTTTTTCATACTCAAACAGGTTAAAACAATTATTTAAACTTATTTCCCCATCTTCAATCTAACGTGCATCTTTCCACTGTCCCCTTCTTTAATATCAATTAAAGCATACTGTCCCTTGCAGGCATCACCGCAATTTATGCATAATGTTCTTCCTAATTTCTGAAAACCCCTTCCCTCATGGACATGCCCTGCTAAATGCAAGATAGGATGATACTTATCAATGATTTTCCTTATAAGTTTAGAGCCTGCATGTTTGCTTCTTACTAATTTGTTTGCTTTCCTGTCAGTAATAATGTCCAATTTTGTTCTGAAAGGTACATTATGTGAGATAAATATAACTTTCTTACTTTTGTTTTCCTTTTTGAACTTTTTGAACAATTTTTCCAGTATCTTCTTGTGCTTTTTGAATGCTTTGCTTCCTGGTCTTCCTGGAAAACTATGCCCTCTTGCTCCAATAAAGACAAAATCCCTGAATTTAGCAAAAGTGTAGTCAATTCTTCTTATGTTCTTGTACTTCCTCAATCTGTTGGCGAACTGGGCCTTCCTCGAATATTCCCATTTCCAAAAATTCTTAGGCAGTTCTTCATCCATTACATCACTAGAATCTGGATAATCTACATTTCCAAGAACAGTGAAAACCGGGATGTTGAACTTGTTTAGTTCCTTCAGCACTTTCTCCCCTTCATCCAAATCCCTTAAAATAATCTTCTTATATCTCTTTTTTCCAATAACCTGCCAAAGTTCTATATCTGTTCCAAAAGAATGCTTAAACCACAACTTTCTATAATGAAAGGGCAGGTAATCTCCTATTGATAATATCACCTCTGGCTTTTCCTTCTTGATTAGTTTCTTAATCTTCTTATGTAGTTTCCCATGAAAGTCTCCAATAACAAGAATCTTCATTACATTGAAAGAAAAAATCAATATAAAAATTTATCTAACTGCAGTTCTTTGATTCTGCATGGCACGCCTGTCAAACCAGATGCCCAGCATAGCCTTATGGTTCACAGTATTATCATCATATAAAGAGCAGGAATCCACAAAATTATTAAATTTTCCATTGGCAAGCAGCTTTTCCGCCTGTTCAACGTGAGTAAGATAAACCCTTGCATCTTTAGCCTTTAACTTCAGAGCTGCCTTTGCCTGTTCTTGATACATATCGCCTGAAGAAAAAAATAATCTTGCTGCCTGTTCTCTTTTATTTTGCTCATCAATTGAAGTGTAATGATTGACTCTGCCCGGAAACAAACCCATCAGTTAAGTTATTAATTAAAGTATTTAAAATTAATTGTCCTATAAAGCAGAAAAGACATAAAATAAAAAGAGCTTCTAATAGTCCGAAATTATTCTAATTATTAACCACTAGAAGCCCAAAATCCCTTTTTTTCCCGGGGACGTTCCATTTCTGGCATCCCGCCGAAAAAGCATGATGTTAAAACATGTCTCATTATTATTTATCCTTCTTTTTTCTTCTTTTTTAGTAGAATACTAAAGTATACCTATTATTTAAATGTTTTTATACAAAAGTATACTTTAAGAAACTTAGAATATACCAAGTTATAACAGAAAAATCAGTATGCTGGAGCAAAAATCACTGGTCTAACAAGTTCAATCATACGATGAGCTTTAGGATGAACTATCCCAGAATCTGGATTAGGTATCCTTTCAACTTTCTCAGGATTCTTCAAACAATAATATGCTCTAAACTTTATGGGTGTTCCCCTACGAAGATATTTATCCATCACTACAGGTATATCAACAGACTTGCCTGCTCTCTCAGATTCTAAATATATTGCGGAACCTATCCAATTTAACTGTTTAGTATTGTAATCCTTCAAAAATTCACGTTTTGGACCATAACATTTATCAATAGTTCGCGTTAATAATGGACTCATAACCTCAACAATAGCAATTATCCTTATATCCTCTTCAGTTCTACCTTCCGCCCTCAATAGTTTAAGGTGGTCTTCTTTTAGATGTTTTTCAGGGTTAGAAAGCAAAGGAATTTCCTCCAATTTAGGCACTTCTGCATCATAAGCCCTCTCATTTAATTGCCTTAATTTCAAAAGAACCCGATAATCGGGATCTCTAGAATCCGGGAAACCCTCTTGAGAACTCCTTTCAATCTGTTCAACCTTTTCTTCTAGCATAGCCGTTGCCATTTTCATTCCTGTCGGCAGCGTAGCAAGATGCGTTGTCGGCTAGGAAGCACATAGTATGATAAGTATTTAAATGTTTCTAAAGTATACCAAAATCTACTCCAGTATAATGGTAACATTTTATTACTTATTTTTGATAAATTTTCAGTATTTGAAATATACTAAAAGATACCAAAGTATTCCATAAGAAATGAAGGGGTGTTAATAAATGCAAATTGCCCAAATTCAACCTCTAGTTAATAGTTTAAGGAGTCAATCTATCCCTATCTCTTGGAAATAGAACTGCCTCTCTTATATTATCCAGTCCTAAAATTAGCATAGTCAGCCTTTCCAGCCCGACGCCCCAACCCGAGTGCGGCGGACTCCCATATCTAAACGAGTCTATATAAGCTTTGAAGTCTTTTGGATTCAATCCTTTTATTTTTAATCTTTCTATAAGCAGTTCCGGAAGATGAACTCTCTGCCCGCCCGAAGATATTTCCATTCCCTGATAAATCGCATCAAAACCGCAGCTTAATTCCTCTCCTTTCTTTCCTTTTTTAGGCATTATGTAAAAAGGCCTGCCAGATAATGGCCAATCATGAACAAAAACAACAGTATCTGGATACAATTCCCCAAGTTTCTTCTCTGCTTCACCTGATAAATCATCTTTTCCAACATGAATTTTCTCTTTCTTCATTACTTCTACAGCTTCAGCAAAAGTCATATACTTTGTTCCTGGAACTTTTAACTTTAATCCAAGCATATCCAGTTCTGCTTTATTAATTTCCATGACTTTCTTTACTATATATTGCACAGCCCTTCCAAGAACATCCATAACTACAAACTCATTGGCGAAAGCCTGCTCATAATCTAATTGCCTTGACTCATTAAGATGCCTAATGGTATTATGTTTTTCAGCTCTCCAAACAGTGAATATGGTAAACACTTTTTCCATAGAACAAGCAAGCATCTGTTTATACAATTGACAGCTCTGACTTAAATAAGCCTTTCTTTCAAAATATTTTGCCTCAAATAATTCTGTTCCCCCTTCACTGCTGCTACTGATAATAGAAGGGAAAGCAGCTTCAACCGCTCCTTCTTTAATCATAAACTCTCTGTATGCTTGCATTAACGTGCTTTGAATTTTAAAAATTGCCTGTGTTTTTCTTCTATGCAAGTCCAAAAACCTATAATCCAATCTTTTTGGCAGCTCTGTCTTTGAAAAATCAGATACATCGATAGGGATTGGCTGCTCTGCCTCTGCCAGCAATTCAATGCTTTCGGGAATAATTTCCCTCTTTCTAGGGGCCTTATCGCTTTTCTTTACCATTCCAGAAACAACAATAACACTCTCTCTTGTAAGAGATTTCATCATATTAAAAACATCTTCTTTTGCAGAAGATTTGATTCCTGTAACCTGTATCTCTCCGCTTATGTCCCTTAGAACAATAAACCTAACTTTTCCTAAATCTCTTGAATCATAAACCCAACCAGCAACAAGAACTTTCTTTCCATCATCTTTCTCTGTTAAACTAGAAATATAGATTCTTTCCTTATTCAGCTTCTCTAAATCCATATTCTTCATAGAAAAGAGAGATTTTTAAATTCTCTTATTTCAGATTATATATGATAACTAAAAAGAAAGAATCTCCACTGTCGTTTAAGATAACTGCCAGAGACAAAAGAAGCAGGGCAAGGACAGGAATACTAAAAACAAAAAGCGGAAAGATTGAAACCCCTTATCTTATTCCAGTTGCAACAAAAGCAAGAATTATAGCCCTAAACAAGAAAGACATAAAAAACCTAAACATAAAGTGTATTTTGGCAAACACATATCATCTTCACCTTAAACCAGGAGATAAACTAATAAAAAACTCTGGAGGACTAAATAAGTTCATGGACTTTAAAGGAATTATTTTCACAGATTCTGGGGGATTCCAAACACTTTCATTGGGAGAAGCAAAAAGAACAGGTTATACGAAACTCGGAAAAAATCAAGAAAGAGAGAAAATGATATTAAAAAATGAAAAAAAACCTTCTTTCGTTAAAATAACTGATAAAGGAATCCAATTCAAGTCAGTCTATGATAATTCCCTGCACTTTATAGGTCCGAAAGAATCAATGAAGATTCAATCAAACCTTGGAAGTGATGTAATCATGGCTTTTGACGAATGTACTCCTGCAAACAAATCCTTTTCATACCAAAAAACTGCCTTGACAAGAACAAATAAATGGGCAGTTCTTTCATTAAAATACCACAATCCAAAACAAGCATTATATGGTATAATTCAGGGAGGACAATTTAAGAATTTAAGAATAAAGAGCGCTAAATTCATCTCTTCCCTGCCTTTTGATGGAATTGCAATAGGCGGAAGTTTTGGAGAATCATATGGAGATTCAAAAAGAGCAATGCATCAAATCATTGACTGGATTTCTCAGTATTTGGACGATAGACCAGTTCATATGCTCGGCATAGGCTGGATAGATGACCTATTCGAGTGTGTTTCCCGTGGCATTGACACCTTTGACTGCGTTCATCCGACAAGAATAGCAAGGCACAAGCAATTATACATAAGCCTGGAATCTGGAGGAAATAAAGAAAATAAATTTACCATAAAAATAGTAAAAGGAAGATACAAGAATGACAAAACTAAAATCGACAAGAATTGCAGATGCTCAACATGCAAGCATTATACAAGAGCAGACCTATATAGATTGGCAAAAGAAAAAAACAACAATAATGACTATGCAAAATTAGCAACAATCCACAATCTCCATTTCATGCTGAATCTCCTTGAACAAATCAGAAAAAGCATAAAAGCAGGCAAATTTCAGAAGCTAAAGAAACATTGGTTGAAATAATTATCTTTCAAGCACAGCAAGCAGTCTTCAAACCCATATAATAAATCTTTGTAAACCGACAGCTTTAAGCCCCACTTTTGACATCCAAATCTAAATTAACATAGAAGAATAATTCATATCTTAACATCAAACACTAATTCTTTTTATTTCTTCGTCAGTCTCCGCAGAATTTCCATAGCTCTTTTCTTATCAACATTATTCCCTAATTTTTGGATGATTAATCCCATATACCCTCCAGCTCCAAGCCCGGGCTTTTCCTTCACAATCTTATTTATTTCCTGTTCAAGAAGATTATCATCAACCCTCTCTACCTTCACAGCATCATTAATATCTTTCCCCGCAGCAACTTTCAGCATAATTCCTTTAATATCTCTCTCATTTATCTTGCCCTGTTTTAAGTTTTCTAATATAATTTCCAAATTTCTTTCTGTTAAAATATCTTTTATTTCTTCATAGCTCTTCTTCATTTTTGAGGCAAATTCTCTTGGGAACAAAATAATCATTCTCGCAATTAAGTTTGCCTCTTTTCCATATATTTTAAGCAAGGTTTCCAATTCATCAACTGCATTATTATCAAGAACAAGGTTTATCATTTCCTCATTTAATCCTTTTTTCTTCAACTCATCTCTTATTTCAGTTCTTAATTTAGGAAGATTTTTCTTTAGCTCATTTATCTTATTCCTTCCAATTCTCAACAATGGGAGGTCTGTTTCAGGATACATTCTCGCCTCCCCTGACATTGGCCTCTCAAATTCTGTCTTTCCATCAGGAAGTGCTCTTCTTACCTCTCCCTTTGTTTTTCCTTTTCCTATTTCGTCGAACTGTCTTTCTATTTCCTTATTAACTGTAAGAATCATCATTCTTGGATCTTGAAAACCTTTTATTTCAACCCTGCCATGCCCTTTTATTGAAATATTAACATCCTGCCTTATTGTTCCTATACCTCTTTTGACCTTGCATGCTCTGATTATCTCCCCTATTTTCAACGCAGCTTCCTTTACCTGCTCAGGCTTATTCATTGCAGGTTCTGTTATTATCTCAATCAAGGGAATTCCAAGTCTGTCAAGCCTGAAAACAGCCTTTTTATCGCTTTCCTCAATTATCCTTCCTGCATCTTCTTCTAAAGCCATTGTTGCAATAGGAATTTTTCCAAAACTTGTTTCAATCCAGCCATCATGCGCGAATAATACTGTTCTCTGAAATCCACTGGTATTTGAACCATCAATTACGGTCTTTCTCATTACCTGTGCAATAGGATAAATCTCGCAATTCATCAATAATGCCATCTTGATTGCTTCGTCCAAAGCCAATTCATTCATCATCCTTGGCGGCTCCTCATCAATATCGACTAAGCATGCATTATCATTATAGCATTGATAAACAAACTCCCTATCTAAGGAAGATTCATGTTCAACAGCAATGTCAACTTTCCCTGTTTCCCCGGCAACCTTATGCAATTTTCTTTTTATCTCAAAATCCGGCTTGTCAGTTCTTAAATACCCTGGACATCTGCAGAATAGCTTTCCAGAATCAATCTGCTGATGTATTTCCAGCCCTGATTTTAATCCAATTTTTTCATAATCCAAGTCACTCTCTTCATTCGCTTCTTCCTTATCATTAACTTTATCTTCTTCACTTCCCGTCTCAATTTTCTCTTGTTCTTTCTTTGCCATTTTAAATATAATTTAATCTTCCTCCGATTTCTCCAGCCATATTTTCAAGCATTTTTTCTTTCACATGAACTTTCCACCCATAATGCCCAAGGACAAACCCTAATTTGACGAAAGCAGTCTCTGGAAGCATGTCTTCCAAGTAAATAACCCCTGCATCAAGCAACTCTCTTGCAGTAGAATAAACATAAGGGTCAACTCTGCCGAATAATGTTTGTGTTGTCATACAGACAACAAGCCCACTCTTAATGTGCCTTTTCAATGTTGGTATCCATGAATGCAAGGAATCACTTCCTGAAACATGCCCCAATCCAGTTCCCTCCAAAACGATTCCTTTATACTTCAATGCATAAAAATCCAAAATACTTGGGTCCTGACCTGGATAAAACTTTATCAATGCAACCTTGTCGCTGAACAAAACATCAACCTCTGGTTTTGAATTCCCCCTTTTCCTATATTTTTCAAGAAATTCAACCTTGTCCGGAAATACTTTCGCTAGTGGCTTTGCATTTACAGATTGAAAGGCATCTCTTCTTGAACTATGAAGTTTTCTTACCTTAGTTCCGAGAAAGGCATGGCAATATTCGTCTTCCGTGTTGGCATGTCCGACCAACATGACTTCAGCACAATCACTTAACGCCATTCTTGCCGCGCACTGAAGATTTAGATTAGCATCACTGCTTGCCCTGTCAATACTTCTTTGCGAATAAGTCAAAACAATAGGTTTGTTCAAATTCTGGATGAAAAAAGATAAGGCCACGGCGGTATAATGCAATGTATCTGTCCCGTGAGAAACAATAACTCCCTTTATGTCATTATCTTCAAGCATTGGTTTTATGCATTCAGCAAGCTTAATCCAGTGCCCGCTGCTCATATTTTCTGAAAATATCTTAAATGGCACTTCTATCTTCTTTATATTTACCATGTTTAACAGCTCCGGATAAAACTCAAGAAACTCATTAACATTGGTTATTGGCCTTACCCCGCCAGTTGACTGTGAAGCCTTGCTTGCAATAGTCCCCCCAGTGATTATTAACCCTATTGAAGGCAGTTTATTATTCTGAACTATCTTTCTATCAACTTCCTCTTCCTTGTACTTTTTCAAAACTCTTCCTGCCAGAATATTCTCCTTAGGAATACCAATATTGTAGCCGGAAGCCAATTTTAACAGAATTATGTTTTTGTCTTCGCTTTCAATAACTCTTCCTTCTATCTCCTTTAAAGCTAATCTAATTTTTACATAATCTCCTGGATTAAAATTCAATTCAACCATAAAGAATCAATGAAGATTATAGTTTTAAAACTTAA
The DNA here is from genome assembly GCA_018303825.1 of Candidatus Pacearchaeota archaeon. Classification (GTDB taxonomy): domain Archaea; phylum Nanobdellota; class Nanobdellia; order Pacearchaeales; family GW2011-AR1; genus JAGVXK01. The sequence goes on along the minus strand of JAGVXK010000007.1, from coordinate 41,083 downwards.
CCATAAATCAGTATTTCCGCAAGTAGGAAGCGGGCTGAATGATTGCGAGTAAAAATTAGTTAAAATCAATATAAATCTTCTTTAAAATTCATATTGATAAATAATTATTTTGCAAACTAATAGAAACCCCGGCTTCTTTTGAAAAATTGTTGGTTTGATTTGCCAGTTATGGAAGTACTAAAATCCAATAAATCCTTAATCAGAAAAGTCGTTTCTGTAGAATGGCCTGATAAAACTATCAAGTTCTTCAATCAACTCTTCGTGCTCTCCATTGATCATTTCCTCGATAAGCTTTCTTGTTTCCCTCTTTTCAATCATAGAATTCATCTCCATCCCTACAAGCTCTAATCTGTCTAATATTCCCCAGTATTTCAAAACCATAGAATCATAATCCCTAAAATCTCGTGTGATAATTGCCTCTTCTGTTCTTTGTGTTAAAAAGTCATACACTGCATAAGAAAGCTTTCCAGCCAAAATATCAATGGGATTAGGATAAATAACCTCCTCGATGCCCCCATTTAATTTCATATCTGCTTCTGCTTCTTTATATTCCTTCAAAAATCGCAAAACTCTGTTCTCCATAATTCCTGCATAAAATAACTCTTATTAAACCTTGTTATCGGAGTAATCAAAAAAGCATAATAGGCTCAGAAGGAATTGAACCCTCGTTTCAACGTCCGAAGCGTTGCGTTCTATCCACTGAACTATGAGCCTAGTTATTAACAATATGCAAAAGCCCTAATAAAGTTATTGATTTCAATTTAAATTAATAAGTTTTTCCAAAAAGAATAGCCAAAACAACACATACAAGTATGATTATCGTAGAAATTATCTGCCTAAGAGTGGGTTTTTCCTTTAAGAATAAGATAGCAAAAACAAACATCAAAACAGGAGACAATATGAACAATGTTGTTGTAAACACAATTCCGACTTTTTCATATCCATAATATATAATGGCCCTGTACAGCACCCACATTGCACCTATAAGAAATATATACATCCAACTTCTCCCATCCGCATCTTTTAGCTTTGGCTTATAAATTAAATAAGTTATGATTAATATAAAAAAGCATCTTATGAAATAAAATGCAAATGGGTTGTAATAATCCAGTATTGGTTTTGAAGCAACTAACTCAATAGAAAAAGCAAAACTTCCCAAGACAGCAGCAATGATATATTTGTCAAAAACAAGATGGTGTTTTCTTATATGTGCAAGAACAAGAGTCAAGCTAGCAACTAATGCAAGACCAACTATCATCCAATTTCTCTCGCTCTGATAAAAAATAAAAGCCAAAAGCACCGTAAACAAAGGCTGCATTATCCATGCTGGTTCAAATTCAGTTATATTTTTTCTTTTTAATGAATAGAAAATGAGCAAATTAGCCACGATTGCCACAATAATGACAAAGGCAAACCTCAAAATATTCTTTAATAACAAAGCTTCTGATTTTATATGCCAGATGAAATACAGAAAAGGGAGCATAACAATAATTATAGCCAAAAAACTGAATACTGTATAATTTCTGCAATTCAGGCTTCTTTTTTTCAGTACTTTTTTCTCAAGTATAGTGCCGACCGCTTCCATAAAAGCCCCAATTATAGGCAATATTATCATCTTTTTCAGCAGTTATTACTTTCCTCTTTTGATGGTTATATCAATTGAAATAGCTATAAAAACTTATTCAAGACAGTGAACCAAACAATTTTTTTACTTTAACAGCTTCCCTAAAACTTCTCTTGCTATCTTGAAATCTGCCCTCTTCTTCGTCTCTTTCATTATTTTCCCAATAAGAAACTCAAACGCCTTTTTATCTCCCTTTTTATAATCTTGAACTGCCTTTTCATTATCACCAATAATCTTGCTGGCTATCTTTTCTATTTGATTTTTATCAGTTATCTTTTCCTCTATATTTTTTGTAGGGTCAAAACTTTTTGGATAAAATTTCTTCAATATCTCCTTTCCTTTAAGCTCGGTTATTTTTCCGCCTTTCACAAGATTCAGCAAAGAAACAAAATGCTCTACCTTTATGTCTATTTTATCAATTTTTGTTTTATTATCATTCAATAATCTAAATAATTGAACTGTTATCCATGGCAGCGCAAACTTCGCGTCAATTTTTCCTGCAACTTTCTCATAAAATTCCGCAATATCTATATTCTTTGCAAGAATTTCAGCATTTTCGTTATCTATTTTATATTTTTTGACAAATTTTTCAAATTTTTCCTCAGGACTTTCCGGAATATTCTCCCTGACAGAACCAATAAATTTCTCATCTATAACAATATCCTTCAAATCTGGATCTGAAATGAACCTATAATCTTCCTGGTCTTCTTTGCTCCTCATCAAAGTAGTTTTATTCCCCATTTCATCATATCTTCTTGTCTCCTTGCTTTTATTTCCCTCTTTTAATTGTCTTTCAAGCTCATATTCAATAGCTTTCCCAATGTTTTCAATAGAACTGATATTCTTTATTTCCACTCTTTCAGTTTTTCCAGGAATGTTCACATTAACGTCCACTTTAATCCCCGCATTACTATCAACTGCCTTAAGATAGCTTAAATTACGGATTAGTTTCATCAACCAGTTCATAACTTCTTTCGCAGTTTTGAAATCTGGAGCAGTAATTATCTCGACAAGAGGCAATCCGCTTCTGTTATAGTCAACTTCCCCCGTTTCAGGATTCCATGAAGCAGGGTCTTCTTCTAAATGCATGTTCCATATATTAATTCCAAGAAATTTTCCCTTTTCCCCAATAGGAAGGGCATACTTCCCGGAAAGAGTATTTTGATAACCTTTTGGCAAGTCTGGCCAGTTATAATGTTTTCTCTGCCACTTAAGTTCATGATTTATCTTGCAATTTAGCATCAAGCCTATTTGAACTGCCTTTTCAATTGCTGTCTCATTTGGCAGCATTGGCTTCGCTCCTGGCTGACCTGTGCATATTGCGCACACATTAACATTCGCCTTCAGACCCTTTTCCCTTGAAGCTATACATCTGCAAAATAATTTCTCTTTTGTAATAAGATAAGTATGTATTTCCAATCCTATCATCCCTTTCAATTCATAAGACTGTTTCATCTCAATTTAAAAATAAATGAGTTAAAAAACTTACCGAATTGTCAAATAAGATGAAAATGATATTCCAACCAGCCACTATTTTTTAGCAGAAATTATAAGATTGTCTGCAAAATACAAGCGATTTAGGACCTGCTCAAAGATGAGGAGCTGAAGCTTACCAAGTCAACATCAAAATCTTGGTTATATATATTAAATCCTAAATACATTGATCTGGAAGGAAGAGTAGCAGAAGTTAATGTAGAAACAGGGTTATTCATATCATCTATGTAAAATGCAAATGAAGTCCCCGTTTTCTTTATCCTGAATACTATCCATCTCTGTTTAATATCAGTTGGAGCATCAACAAAATTAGCATTTACAAGTACCCCATTGACCTTTAATTCTGTGAAAATCTTTCCAGGAACAACTGGACCGCTAGCAGGAGAAGTCTCAAAAACCACTTTATCTGGAGCAGTTGACTGAGCATTTGACCTTCCGGTATCTGAAAATAAACCAACAGTAAATCCAGGATATTCGCTTATTGCTTTATTGGAATTTGACCTTACTACAAAAATTACATCAAAATCCTGACTTGCATTGATAGCATTTTGGAGAGCAAAATAACCCCCGTTTTTATCAACAGTAATTATCCCCGGATGGTTTGTTGTAGAAGCGATGGATGTTGTTGTAGTATCTGTAGCCCAAGGTAGATTTAATCCGGAAACAAAGTCATCGCTGATTGCTGGACTTGACAGAGCTCCGATCGCTCCGGTATTTGCACAATTTGTCCCATCGCTCTGACAGAATCTTCCCAAACTGGCCTCCAAGCTAGCGTCTCCTGTGAAATACCCTTGAACTTGACTTAAAGCATGACCTACCGGGTTAGGAACAGCGCCAATAGCATAAACAAGTACACCCACACCAATTAACAAGACAACAGCCAAAATACCAAAGAAATACCTCTTCTCAACATTAACCTCTATTTTCATATTCCTATTAGCAATAAAGGGTATATAAATATTATTCTTGTTTGTAAACTCCCCGCAACTAAAATAGAGAATAAAATAATTGCATATTAAAACATAGCAAAATTACTTAACTATTTTCAACTTATTCATAATTTCCTGCCTTTTCAACTTAAATTCTCTTGGATTCAAATTCAAAGAGTTATAATCCTTAAACTCCTTTAGCAGTTTTATCAATTCATTCAAATAATCTTCGAGTTTATATTTTTTCAATATTGAAAAATATTTATTAAAATCAATTTTGCTAAAAAATAACAAAGAGACAATATCTATTCTATCTTTTTCCCCCTTTATTGAATTTCTCCTATTTAATTCGGCTCCTTGCTTTAAAATTAGCAAGACCTCTGGGATAACAACATCAAAACCTTCTATTTTCGTTGAATAAATCCTTATGTCTTCTGTTGGAATTGTCAATTTAGAATAGTGAAAAGCATAAACATCAATATCGATTTCCTCTTTTTTTATCTCATACTTCTTAAGATTGTCATTTTTAACAAGATTTTCCTGCTTTAATTTTTGCAGTTCATTTATATCGACAACAATATCGATGTCTTTTGATTTCTGCATCCCCACCCACAAATAAGTTGCCCACCCGCCTATTAAAACAAAATTATATTTCTTCCTAATCTCCTGCAATAAATTCCAGCTTTTTTCAGTAAGTATTGAGTTCCAGTATTCCATTTTATCAAACCAATTTTAATTTTTTTTCAAAGGAATTAATAAATTCCTTAGCATACCATTCTTTCATATTCCATAAATCAACAAAAATCTGCGCAATGGTTATTCTAGCGTAGCTTTCCATTAACTTGTCTTTTTTTAACACTATTAAATTAGAATTCTTGCTTTCTTCTTCAAACTCTTTAAATCTTTTTTTGATTACTTCCAATTCCTGCTCATCAGCATAAACATAAATCTCTGAATAATCTGCTGGAACATCATTAAATAACAACTTGTATGCAGAATATCCCGTAAATATGATATTAGGCATGTTTTTCTCTATCTCTCTTACTGGAATTTCTATTCTTGCCCTAAATATAATGTCTTTTTCAAAATTTCTTGCAGATGCCCAATAATATATTGCTTTTTTTACATCAATAATCCTAAAACTTCTTTGCATTATTCTTATTGCTCCAATCGATTCCAATTTTTTAACAGCCAAATTTATAATACTTAATGAGATGCCTAATTTCTTTGATATCTCTGATTGTGTCAAACTAAATTCCTTTCTTTCAATTGCTCTATGCAATATCTCTCTGTAAACTAATTCTGTTTGTTTCATCTTGTCAATTTCTCTTAATTTCTCATCTGTCCTCTTTCTGTATTAGAGAGGAGTTATTTATAAATCTTTCTATTTTTATAGAAACATATTTAAATTAGCTACGGGAGTGAAAACTTCCCATTAGTTCCCGGCAAAACTCTCTGCAACTAAAATAGGAAATAGTATTGTCGCGTCCCCGAATACTTTCACGCTTTCCGCATTTTTCTCTATTTTGCCCCATGAAACAGCCTCATCAGGCAAAGCCCCTGAATCAGAACCATCAAATTCCTCTGCAGTGTTAATATAAACAGCATAATCTGTCCCATTCCTTAGCATATTCGCATTCAAAATGGAATGCTTCACTATTCCAGAACCAAGAATTATAACCCCGCTCTTTTTTAAGCCAATTGTGATATTATTAAATTCAACCACATCCTTAACAATATCAATCTTGAAATCTGGATGTTTGAACGAGAAAAAGTATATGTTATCTCCTAATGCCCCGTCTTGTATAGCCGGACAATAAACCTTTATCTTGTTTTTCCAAGCCCAATAATAAATGCTTTCCTTATTGTTTATCTTTTCACCGAGTTTCCAGATTAATTCACTGGATGTTATGATTTTGCCAGTTTTTTTCTGCTCCTGATAAAACTCTTCCAGAATCTTTTGTGTAAATTCTTCAAATTCTATATATCTATTATTAGAGACAAAGATATTTCCTATCCTGTTTATTCCTTTTTCCCTTAATTCCTTGCCATTTGCTCTGAAATCCCCGAGAACAAAATCTCTGAGGCATTTTATGATATCTTCTTCTACCCCCCCAGCAGTCGTTACAAGAACATTCACTTTCTTTTTCTCAGTAAGATATCTTATAATTTCTCTGTTCCCCGAACTTACCATATTTGAAGTATATCCAAGAAAAATGAATGCTTTTTCATTTATCATTTTGTTAGTAATTTCAATTGCCTTTGAAAATTGGCTTGCCTGGAATCCAAAATTTTTAAAACTTTTAACTATTTCCTCCCAGTTTACCCCCTTGTCAAAATTATATCCCTTTATCTTTGTTCCTTTTATTTCCTCTGAACCTCTAAGTAAATTATCTCTTGCAATTTTTTCATTTTTTTCCATTTAACTTCCCCCAAATCTTCTCTGTCTTTTGGAATACTCATTTATTGCTTTTCTTAACTCTTTCGCATCAAAGTCAGGAAAATAAACATTAGAAAAATAAAGCTCTGCATATCTGGCTTGGTATGGCATTAATCCTGATGTTCTGTATTCCCTAGAGGTTCTTATAACTAAATCAGGGTCTGGAATTCCTTTTGTATCCAGATAATCCGCGAAAATTTTTTCGTCAATTTTTTTAACACCGCTTCTTATCATCTTATTCACAGCCCTAATTATCTCATCTCGTCCGCCATAATCTAAGCACAGTTGTACATTAAATTTGTCATACTTTGCAGTTTCCTTCTCTAATTTGGCAAGTTCAATCCTAAGCCTTTCCGGAATTCTGTCTTTTCTTCCAATATGCCTAAACCTAATCTTATTTTTCTCCCCATCTCTTCTAAACTTATCAACCCCCTTCAATATCAAATTGAAAATAGCACTTATCTCTTTCTTATCCCTCTTCCAATTCTCTGTTGAAAATCCCCAAAGCGACATATACATTACTCCCATATCTTTTGCTTCCTTAAATAATAATTCTAAATTATCATAATTTCCTGCTTTGTAATGCCCTAAACTGGAAAAAAGTCCTTTTTCCTTGGCCCATCTTCTGTTCCCATCTGGAATTATTGCGACATGAATTGGGATTTTCTCTATATATTTTCCAGCAAAAAATCTTCCCAGATTAACCATACTTTTAGCTTTATCAACAACAAAACTCTTGTCCTTTACTATGGTGAATTCATTATAATCTATTGTTGGTTTCTTCCAATTATAGCTCAACCCCCATACTTTGGAAAACCCCGGATTTTTCTGCACCCATAAAATAATTTTATTGATATCTTCTCTCTTTCCCTGCACTGTTAAAAAAACACTTCCATCTTCCTTATTCATTACATATCCTTTCAATCCTAATTTGTCTGCAAATCTTTTAGTCATCCATCTAAAATTCACTCCCTGGACTCTTCCTTTCAATTCAACTTCTAATTCTTCTATTTTTGTCATCTTATTTCCTATGCCTCCTATGATTTTTCTTTTCACCATAGTGAACCTTAACTTCATTAAGGTCTTTTTCTTTTCGCTTTAGCGACCTTACTTTCCTAGGCTTTTCTAAAGCCTATTATTAAGCCTTATTTTTCTATTTCCCCGCTAATTAATTCCTTGAATTTTCCCAAATCTGCGAGCCTTATTCTTGCGCCGACAGCATCACTATGCCCGCCACCAGTCGCGTTTTCAAGGCTTTTTAATACTTTCTCCAGAATAGTTTTAACATTCTTTCCTCTTAAAGAAAGATTGCAGACAACTCCTTTCTTAAACGCAACTATAATGTATTTTTCAGAATAATCATAATACAATTCATTGGCAATTTCAGAGCTGATACTTAAATCTCCCCCATATTCGAAGAAAATCATTCTTTTTTCAATATTTTCCTTTGCTTTTTCAACTAAAGAGTCATATTTTTTCTTTATTTCGTCACATTTTTCCCTAAATGCTTTATTTTCTCTCCTTTCTTCTAAAACTTCTCCCGGTCCCTTGCAATTTATCAAATAATTCTGCAGTTTGACTATATTTGTAGTAGAATCCATCAGTCCAAAATTAAGTGCAAGCGCAATTTTTCCTATTTCTGTTTTAAAATAAGCATCAAAAGGTTTTTTTACATTTCTATTCCAAAGCTCGGGATATTCTTTTGCAAAATCATCAGCAAAATCAGGAAGATAATGATCTGATATGCAGCCCATTAAAGCAATCCATAAATCTTCTTTTTTCCGAGTCAATTTATAGGATATGTAACTAACAGGCTCATAACCATTGTCTTCAGCAGTATTGTATATATAGATATTATCCCTCCTCTTGATTCCATTTTCCATATCATGATGATCTATCCAAACCATTGGAATCCCCATATTAGTTATCTCAGAAATAAATTCCCCTGAAACTACGGGCTTATCAAGAATAAAAACATAATCAGCATTCAATTCACGAGCCTTTCTTACATATTCTTTATTCAAATCAGGATAACTTCTTATTGCCACCCCTTTTCCCCTATTAAGAAATCTTCGCAAAAGCAGGAAACTGCAAAGCCCGTCTGCATCATTATCATAATAAAATAAAGGATTCTGGGCCTTTTCCAAATGTTCCTTTATTTCGCTCATTTGCCTATCATTTAACATGAAAGAAAAACAAGAAGAGGCTATAAAAAGCTTGTTAATTTATTATACATGCCAAAATTGCTTCCCATTCATTTTTTATTTGCTTCTTAATGCATCAAAGATACTTATATTTTTCAAGGCCTTCTTTGCCTCTTCCTCTGCTATTTGAGAATCTATTTCCCCAATTCTCTTTTCATAACTTCTCATCTTTAATTCGAACACGTGAGTTTCGACAATTCCTTTCTTTAGGTAATCAATCTGCAATTGCTTTATCGATTCAATTAGATGCTTTCTTTCGTCGATAAGCCTTCTCTTCCTTGGTACAAAAGTCAAAGCATAAATCTCTTCGTTAGTCAAATCTATCAATAACTCGACAACCTGGGCGAGCCTATCCTGATAATGCAACACTGTTTGGTTATACTCCTCCATGTCCATCCTCTTTTTGATAAATGTCTCTTCCTGAGCAAGTCTTATAAGCTGATTGATTATGATCTCTTCTTCTCTAAGCATGTTTATCCTGCGCCTAATTAACTGCAATCTTCCAACTCTATAGCTAGCAAAACTAAATATTGCCAAAAATAAGATTGCAAGAGAAATTTCTTTAGGATTATTTCGAAAATAATAACTTAATTTCCCAATTTCTCCCTTGACCTCGAGAGCATATGTAACCTGTGCTTCTTTTGCTCTCGCATATGCTTCTAGATAATCTCCTCTGCTTAAACTTAGTTCTGCCAACTTGACAAGTCGGCTACTGCCATCAGTATTAATCCCTTTAACATTTGCATCTTTAAATAAATCAACCAATTCATTTATAACTTTATAAACATCAAGAGCCTTTCCAACCTGTTCTTCAATTATCTTATCATTATCAACAATTATTTCATATTTTTTATTAGCTAATGCTTTCTCTGAATCACTCAATAACCTATTTAGATAACTACTTGTCAAATTAACTCCATTTATTTCTCAACAAGCTTATTAGCGTCATCTTCGCTTATTTCAACTACCTGCAATACTATCTTTTTGTTTTCGTTATATCCTGTTCCAGGATATTGCCCGGAGATAACCAAGATAATTTCCTGCCTTCCTAATTTAATATAAGTCGGGCTTGTAACAATTAATTTTATTGCTGTTTCCTGTCCTGGACCAAGACTTGCCAGATTAGAAGGCTGAACTTCCATGTATTTTGCAATGTTTCCGCTAACGCTGAACTTAAGATTAGTCATCGTCTGGTTTGGATTCCTGTTCTTGAATAGAATTGCTATTTCAGATGTCTTTCCTCTTATAAAAGTATAGTCTGCCCTGCTTTCTATTGCACCTCCGCCACCACCACCACCAGAGCTTGCAGAGCTTGTTGTAACTGTTGTCGTTGAAGCAGGATTATCAGGGTCAAAACTTCCACAACTTGTCACGGCAACACTATCGCTGATATTATAGCATTGCAACGAAATATTTACACTATCTGATAATACTGTGGTGCTATTGAAATGAGAAATCAATTGCAAACTCTGAGTCGAATTCTCATAACCATATGCATAAACATTTAATGTTAGAACTCCCTGGGTCAAATCTACAAGATTTGCAGAAGTAAATTCAACTGTAAGATTATTGTAATACTTTGTTGTATCTGTAAAATTAGTGTAATTATTAGTCAGGTTGCCGGAAATTACTTTTCCCCTTAAAACATCCGGCAATGTCCAATTAAATGAAACATTATATGCCGTATTGTTGACATTATCTGCTGTTGCAACAACGTCTTTAACATAAGCGCTTAGATTCAAGGTTCCAGGAGTAAGATAAACAATCTGATTGCTTGTTGGAGCTTCTATCGCTGTTTGAAGATAAGCCCCAGGGGTCACAACCATTATAGAAGTTATAGTAACATTTTGGTCATTTCCTATGCTGTCATTAATAGAAGCGTAAATTGGAAAGAAAATATGCTCTGTAAGAACAGAAGTATAACTTGGAAACATTCCATTAACTGTAAGAGTCCTATTCTCGCTGGCATTAACTCTTATTTTAGTAATTTCCGTTCCGTTATCATAATACTTTAATCCTTTTACACTATTAGGAAAGTTTTCTTCAAGAATGCTGGTGTAAATATCACTTAAATTTAAACCGGTTGTTTTCTGCCAGGGACCACCAGTATAATTTCTGGCAAATACTATTGAGCAATTATCTGTAGGGTAATGTGCATCTCCTGTATTAATCAAACTTATATTTCCAAGTTCTTTCTCCCTAAAGAATCCTCCAACAGAACCCAAACCCAATGGAGCAACTTCCCAAGTGCAATCCCACTTACTTTCAAGAGTCTGGTTTATTGTTTGATTTACATTTCCAGCAGTATCATTAGCCAAAACATTATATGTATAATTTTCCTGATTATGCACAAGTGTTATATTCGCACTGTATATCTTTCTTGTTGAATCAATTAATCCCATTGTATAATTTGTCCAAGTAGTCCCATTATTTACCTGCAAAATAACAGTATTGACGCCGGAAAGCAAGTCGTCAACACTGACATTAAATGTAAGATTTTTATCAGGATCTATGCTGTCGGTTGTATTAATAGAGAAAGTAACATTAACTACAATTGTATTAACCCTGTCAATCGTAATTGTCCTGTTATTAGTAGCAAACTTATTTCCTGCCCAATCGAATACATCATAAAACCACTTATACATTCCATCAATCAATGTTACGACAGTTCCAACAACAGTATTAACAGTTCCGGAGACAATATTTGTTGTTGTTTGGTTGATTATCTGTGCGATATTAGAAGCGTTGACAATATTCAAAGTTACATTTTTAATTCCAAGATTATCTGTTGCATTCAAAGTAAAGTTTTGGATAGTATTATTTGAAGCAGTCCCATTAACAGGGCTTAAAAGAGTTCCATTTGGCAAAGCAGTATCCAAAGTAACAACTCTTGTAACAGTAGAATTGCACCCCGCGCTAAAATCGCATATACTGACATTGTAACTATAATTTCCATCCTTTAGATTCGTCCAATTTATAGTATTAACTATTGTTGAGAAATTTGTAACATTAACTTCGGAAGAATTATACAAAAAGAATGTTACATTAGTTTGGTTTATAATATACAATAAAGTCACGTTAACAAACAGCCAATTCTGGCTAAGATTGGCATAATTAACAGGAGTTAAACCGGTGAACTCAGGCATTATCCTGCTAACTCCGTCAATAGTATAGTTAGTCCAGCTGGCAACATTAAATATGACTGTGCTTGCATTTAATAGTGTATAATTTGAGCAAGGAGGAACAGTTGTTTCATTGCATTGGATTCCATCTCTGTTTATTCTTAGATTAAGTCTTCCCGCGCCGGGGCTATTGAACAAACTCACATTAGCCGTAATATTAAGCATACTTTGTCTTGTTGAATTCAAATAAACAAAGTTATTAGATATTCTTATGTCAAGAGAGATATTTTTTAGATTGGTTGATGTGAAATTATTTGCGCTCCAATCAATCATTCCTGCACTAGAATTTGTTATTTTTAATTTTATAACGGTGCCATAACTAGCATTATTATCAACAAAAAGATTTGTGTAATTTAATATTAACAATCCAGCAGTTCCATTAATAGGAGAAGCACCTCCACCCTGGCCCCCTACCAAATTGAAAACCATATTACTGATATTCAAGGTAGCATTAATCAGATGAACATTCCCTCCAGTTCCAGCAGCATCTCCAGAATCTAAATTCGTAGCACAGCCGAATTTATTTCCTCCACGAGCATTTATTCTTGCAACAGTTGAATTTGTCGAGGTAATTGTTCCTCCATTACCTGCGGTTAAACATTGCCCCCAAGATGATTGGCTATTGTCTCCTCCCTTTGAAGTTATTTCGGTTACATTCGAATTAATTAATACGATAGTCCCCGCATTACTGGGAAGAATAGGTGCATCTGTTCCACTGTTGTTAATAGAAGTTACATTTGAATTAGTAAGATAAACATTTGCCCCACCCATAGTAGTACTTCCTCCGCTGGAGATTAGAAGCAGTAGTCTTGATCCATAATTAACAATATCTCTAGCGCTGGATGATGTTAAATTAACATTTCCACTTGCGCCTGGATCTATCCCCTGCTGTTCCTGCGCTCCGCCATCCGCATATATATCTCCATTAATTACAGAGTTTATTGCAGTCACATTTCCTGCATTCCCGCTTGGTCCAACTACTGCATACCCTCCGCGAGAATATATCCCTCCAACATTTGAACTAGTTATCGCGATTGCGCCGCCTTTAGCATTACTATTGCCAAAAACCGCATTACTTCCCCCTGTTGAATTCAGCATACTTGCATTAGATCCTATAAGAGTGATATTTCCGCCATTTCCACCAGAACAGCTGCCAATGGTTGCGCAAGCTCCAACGTCTCCACCATTAGTCACTATGTTCCCGCTGAGATTTGAATTGATAACTGTGACATTTCCCCCATTGCCTCCTCGAACAGGTGTTGCAGTCCCTGCACCTCCCACCATATAAATGCTCGTGGTATAATTACTAATCGTGCAATTTTGAATAGTCAAATTAGTATAGGCTTGTCTGGTAGCATTTGATGTATTAAAAGCAAAACCACTGTTCATTCCAGTTATGTTAAAACCTCCGCAATCAACAACAATATTATTTGCAGTAACATTGAAACAGGTTGCGGTAGAATTGATGTTTCTCGTTAATGTATAGGCCCCTGAAGTATCCAATGTTTGGCATGAATCAATATTCCCGGGAGTTGAAGCACTCGTCATAAATGACTGGATAACAAGTAAAGTTGAGAGCACAAAAATCGTTATAATTAAAAATCTATTTACATAATTAATTCTTGCATTTTTACCATTTGATAAATTATAAATCATTTTTTATCTCCATTTAAATAATGCAATTTGGCCTTCCCTATCTCCCTGACTCTTATCAATTGCGCCCCCCTTAATTCAGCAAGAACCACCGCAGCAGTATTTCTGGATACTCCAATTTTTTGAGAAATCTCCATTATAGTCAATCCATCAGGGTCTTTTCTCAATAAATCCAACACCCTCTCTTTTTTATCTCTCATATTTTTATAACCTTACCTTCCTAGGCTTTCATAAAGCCTACTTTTATCTTTCATTCTGCTCTCTTCATTCCTTATTGTGCATCAATGCCTTGCATCAATGCCTTGCATCAATAATCCTCATCAATACTAAGCAATAGAACTAGATAAAATAGATATTTAAACGTTGTGTTAAAACCAAAATAACAATTATTATACAAGATTAACTACAAAAATGATAAAAAAAGAAAAAAATAATGAAAAAAGCAAAATTAAAAGAAACTGAGCTTGTACTGGGCAGCAATTGAAGCAGTCACATCCAAATTTTGAGGATTCAAGTTTAAAGCAGCGGTTCTTGCTTCGCTGTTTGCCACATCCATTGCAACTTCCCCGGCTTTCTGATAAGCATACATTAGCCCAGGATAATAAAACTCCTGATTAATCAATGAAACTAATCTTCCAACCCTCTTTCCCTGTCCAGAAGCAATTGCTTGTACCTTATCTTTTGCATCCCTGCTTGCAGCCTCCAAAGCCTGTGCCTTGTACTCTCTCTGTTTCTCTTCACTTAACTCAAAATTGATATAACTTACAAGAGCGCCGGCATTTATGGCTGCATCAACTATTCCAGGCACCTTTGCCGTCTTATCAGTCTTTACAACTAGCTGCTGTGACACAACATAGCCTTTCTTAGTATTGGTCCTCCAATCTACATCTTCATAAACATTATAATTAACAAATTGTAATTCCCTTGTTGTAAAACCTAATTTTACAAGCTCAAAAAGCAATGCATCGCTAATTCTTTTGTTAGCTTCCTGCGCATCTGTTGCAGTTATATTTTTAGTTGTAACATCTATATTAACAGATACTAAATCTGGCTGGACACTTATTTTTGAAGTTCCTTGAGCAGATACAACAGGACCTGCATTAAATACAAGATATCCCGCAACAAGTAGTATTGCTATTACTACAACCCCGATTAAAATTTTATTGTTCATTTATACCTCCTTTCAATACTGTTGAATATTAAATAGATTAAAATTGCAACCAGCGCTCCAAGAAGGAACCAAGCCCATACCTCTCCAGACAGAGAATTAAAAGAACTGCATATATTACTCACAACTCCCGTTGATGCTGGCTCTGGCCTGGTAATAAGCTCACTAGCTGCCTCACTGACTACCCCGCTGGCGCCTGAAACTGCTTTATCCATTGCTGCTGTCTGAACATAATTACTAGTATTAGATTGATTATCAGAAAGTAACTTCAATATAAAAGAGATGACTCCAACACCCAATATTGCAGGAATAATCCCCTTCATCATGGTTCTTGGAGAAATAACTATTTTCTTGTTTGCTATTTTATATTTTTCAATCTTCTTCCCCCTTGTGCTCCATAAAAATCCCTTTACTTTCTCAATCAACCCTGAATCAACCAACTTCTCTATATTATATGTTGCCGTGTTTAAAGGCAATCCCAATTCATTAGCTATCTCTGTAGCACTCATCTCTCTTTCCGCTATCAATCCAAGTATTCTCTTGCTCGTCTTATTGCTGATTACCTCTGCTATCTTTCCGCTTCTAGGATCATTCAAATCAATGTTGATGTATTTTTCTGTCATTCTCATTTATGAACCTTGACTTTCCTAAAGCCTATCTGTCATTTTCGTTCACAGGAAACACAAGAAAAAGATGTATATAAACCCTGTTTTGACTTCCATTAAGATTGAACTTAAATAACTAAATCAAAAGATAATGCAATTAAATAACAGCATAATAATTAAAAAACAATTTTAACCTTTCAAATCACTTATGCCAAGAAGAATAAAAAGAACGCCAAGCATTACAACTAGCCAAAATACAGCGCCCTTGATAAAGACCCAAGCGGGTGACCAGAAGTTCCAAAGACCCCAACCTCTCGAATAAAATGCGACTATAATTGCAACTATTACCAATACCAGTCCAAGCAATAATTCAACCCATTTATTCATATTCTCCTTAGAAATGCCTAGTTTATAAAGATTTTTATGATTTAGTATTAAATAGAAGTAATTACATAATTATTCTATTAGTCATAACACCTAACTTTCCAAAGCTAATTCAACTGCTTTTTTGCATGTCTCGGTTAAGCTATCAAGGATTGGAACATCTGGACAATCCTGTGAAAATCTTCTCCGAATGTATCTTGCGCCGGTAAATCCTTTTTCTATTCCAATGACTAATTTAACGTTCTCTTTTGCATGCCTGACTTTCCACTCTGCAAGCTCAAATCTTGAAGTCTGTGCATAAGCTCTATTATGAAAATGCTCGGATTCCTTGGCGAGCCAAAACATTATAACTCCTTTTTTCGCAGCCCTTCGCAAATGAAAAGTTTCCCAATCAACTTGTTCATTATACATTTCATCTGTAAAATCTCCTTCAACAGAAACATTTCTTCTCGGAGAAGCAACATTTATCTTCAGATTTTTCAATTCGCTTATTATTTTAATTGCCTCTTCCTGCCAATTTTTCGCACCTTGTATCGACCCAGCCAAAAAAATCAAAGAACCTTCCACTTTTTCATATTTTGAAGCAATTAATATCTTAGTCATTTTATTCCACAACAGCCTTTATCCTTCTGACTCCCGCAGCCACAGATTCCTCTTTAATAATCTTGAACTTTCCAATCTCGCCAGTATTTGAAACGTGTGGGCCTGTGCAAATTTCTTTTGAGAACCATCCTTTCTTCTCTTTTTTATCTATTACAGTATAAACACTGACAAGTTCAGGATATTTAGCTCCGAACTCTGCCTGTGCGCCACCGGATATGGCATCCTTGACAGGTATTTCATCTCTTAAAACATCCAGTTTTTCTTTTATCTTCATATTAACCAATTCTTCAACTTTCTTTATTTCCTCATTTGTTAACTTCCTTGAAAAATTAAAGTCAAACCTAAGCCTTTCTGGATTAATATTGCTCCCTTTTTGTTTAACTTCATTTCCAAGCACTCTTCTAAGGACTTCGTTCAATAAATGTGTTGCAGTATGTAATTTTCTTGTTTGCTCGCTATCATCTGCAAGTCCTGATTTAAAAGTCCCTGCACTTGCTGTCCTTGATAAGTCCTGATGTCTCTTAAATTCAGCATTATATTCCTCCAAATCAACTTTAATTCCTTTCTCTTCCGCCAATTCCTCTGTAAACTCAATAGGAAAACCAAAACTCTGGAAAAGCAGGAATGCTTCTTTCCCAGTAAGAATCTTTTCTCTCCTGGAAGCTAGTCCATTAAACTTCCTTATTCCTTTTTCCAACGTCTGATTAAACCTGTTTTCTTCTTCGTCCAATTGTTCCTCAATAAATTTCTTATTTACATGCAATTCTTGATAATCTGGATAAACCAAAATGACTGATTTTGCAACCTTTGAAGTGAAATTATCTTTAATACCAATTAATTTTCCATACCTAATCGCTCTTCTAATAATTCTTCTCAAAACATATCCTTGCCCAATGTTGCTTGGCTTTACTGCCTTTTCATCCCCTAAAATAAAAGTCGCTGCTCTTATATGGTCTGCAATAATCCTTATTGCCCTTGTTTCCCCTTTATTTTTTCCATATCTCTTCCCTGAAATTAATTCAATCTCTTTTATAATCGGCTGGAATATTGAAGAAAGATAATTATCATCAAATCCATTCAGGACGGCAAAGGTTCTTTCAACACCTCCTCCGAAATCAATATTCTTTTGCTTCAATGGAATATATTTCCCTTCCTTTGTTTTCTCATATTCCATCAACACATCATTTCCTATTTCCACCCAATTCTTATCCTCTGGATTAAACTTCTTTGGAGCTGCCTTTTTGCCTTTCCAATAAAATTGCTCTGTGCAAGGTCCGCAAGGTCCAGTTTCTCCAGCCGGCCCCCACCAATTATCTTCCTTTCCGAGAAATGCAATTCTTTCTTTTGGAATTCCAAGAGAAAGCCAGGCTTTCTCTGCTTCGGCATCCTTGAGGGCATTTTCATTTCCCTTAAATATAGTTACTGCATATTTCTCAACTGGAATTCCCAATACTTTTGTATGAAATTCAAAAGTACATTTTATAGCCTCTGATTTCCAATAATCTCCCATAGACCAATTACCTAACATTTCAAAGAAAGTGTGATGTACCTCATCGCCAACTTCATCTATATCGTTTGTCCTTATGCATTTCTGCACATTAACTATTCTCTTTCCAAGCGGATGCTTTTCCCCTAAAAGAAAAGGAATAAGTGGATGCATTCCTGCTGTTGTGAATAATACTGTTGAATCATTCTCAGGAATCAACGAAGATGAAGGAATATGCTTATGCCCTTTGCCCTTAAAAAACTCTACATATTCCTTAATAAGTTCTTGCCTTGTTTTTATCCCTTTCATATATGCTTAGAAATATGTTCATATTTAAAATTATTGAATTTATCCTAACGATGCAAGTTTCTGCCGGATATCTTCCAATTCCCTTTCATGGGTTTCTTTCTTTTCTCTCTTTTCCCTGTCAAGAATCTCGAATTCATCAGGTTCATTGTCTTCCATCCTCGCTTTTGGAAGGCTTCTTATCAAATTGTCAACAATGTTCATAGCTTCCCCAATCTTACTTTTCAAAGAAACTCTTAAATTCATCTCATCTTTCCTTAATTCCCCGTATTTATCAAAGTGTTTTAATAAATTTATCATACTCTCCTGAGATTGAAGCAGATTCTTAGTACCAAAAAACTTCTCATCACTTGAAAGTTTTACATATTCGGATTTCATTTTTTAGTCTGCCTTCTCAAATATATTTCCTGTTACATCTTTTAGTTTTTCCCTAATTGTATTCAATTCCCGATCCCATGCATTCATTTCTTGCTCTTCCCTCAACTTTGTCTCCCTGATTTTTTTCAGCAAGGAATCTATTTCATTCAGCCTAAAGTCAATTTCATCCAAAGATTTTCTAGCGCTTCTATATTTATCAATTCTGACAAAAATATCCTGGTTCTTAGCCACATTTTTACCAACAGAAATCTCATTCATACTGCTCTTAACTTCTCCAATCTCTTTAATCTTAACAGGCCTCGCATTCGTTATTGATTTTTCTTCACTCGGCTCATCTATTCCTGTTGCAGAATACCAATTGCTTGACTCAACCTTCTTAAACCCTGACTGATCGGCTTCAACAACCTTAATTTTTTTCGGCATTGGGCTTCCAACACTCTCATCAGATTCGAATGATTCGGATAATTTTGGCAAATCCTCTGGTTCATCACTGACTGCTTCTTTTATGGCTGATTGTGAAAATCCTCTCTCCATGGGAGAATCAGGGAAACTAGGCAAAGAATGCCTCTCCTCAGAATCAATAGAATCCTGTTCACCTTCGGAAATCTCCTTTCTTAATTCTTTATCTGCTGAACCAAAAGAAGGCAGTCTCTCAAAACTTTGAGAATCCCTTGGCTGCAAATTCATATTCCGCATAGGCAAAGGCGGTAAATCGGGCAGCTTGCTTTTATCCTCTTTCTTTTTAAAGAACATATCCTTAATTTCCAATTTTAATTTATATAACTTTAGATTAACTATCTAATGACGACAAGCAGTAGAAAGGTTTTTAATAAAACTCTTTTAGAAAGTTATATGCAAATCACTGTTTTTAAGGAAATAGTTTCATCCATTGCTGGCACTAATGCTGCTAAAATAGTGGACCTATTATATGATAAGAAAAATATAAATGAATTCATAATAGCAAAAAAACTCAAATTGACCATAAATCAAACAAGAAACGTTTTATATAAGCTGGCGGATGAAGGTCTTGTTTCATTCATAAGAAAAAAAGACAGAAAAAAGGGTGGATGGTATACATATTTCTGGACTCTTAATTTCGGAAAAAGTCTGCAAAAATTCAGAGACAAGCTTAATCTGGAAATAGAAAATATAAAAAAAGACATACATATCAAAAAAACACACCAATTCTTTATCTGTCCTAATTGTCATTCAGAATATACTACTGAAGAAGCTCTGTTAGCCCAATACGCCTGCCCAGAATGCGGAGAAATTCTTGAATTGAAAAGCCACGTCCAGGAAATTCAAGAACTAGAAAAGAAAATTGCCAGGCTGCAAAAAGTTCTCGATGAAATAAACCTGGAAATAGGAGTAGTTACGGGACAAGAAGAAAAGACAAAGAAGAGAAGATTGAGAGCAGAAGTAAAGAAAAAGGAAAAAGAAAGAAAGGCAAGAAAAAAAGAAAAAGTAAGACTGGCAAAGAAAGAAGAAAGGGCAAAGAGAAAGAAGAAAGCAGAAAGAAAAGCAAAAAGGAAGAAAAATAAAAAAATAAAAAAGAAAAGAAAATAAGCATTTTTCGTGTCTACTTAGCTTTATGAAGTGGTTATCGTCTATAAAGCCAAAAATTAGCAAAAAATCAGTTCTTTTTTATCGTCAGAACCTTAAAAAGCTAAGTAATTACCTTTTTTCCCACAATTTAAAAACCATATCTCCCTGAAAAAGACATGAACAATACTCATAATAAAAACTCGCCAGAATTTTTGTCAGCAATATCCATAACTGCCTGGATAATTATAACAAATATAATAGTGTGGATTATTCTTTTTATCCTTCTAAATATAAACGAAGACTACATTAACTATTTTGCCTTAAATCCTGATTTAATAATGCAAGGCAAATATATTTGGACCATTATATTGCATATGTTCTCTCATCTTAGTCCGCTGCATTTGTTTGTTAATATGTTCGCCCTCTTCTCATTTGGCAAATTATGTGAAAGAATAATAGGAAGAAAAAGATTCGGTTGGTTTTACATTACTGCCGGACTAGTAGCTGGAATTCTCTCTGTCCTGCTTTCATATTTTTTTGGTTATGGTTTCGGAGAAAGAATACTTGGCTCTCCCGCAGTTTATATGATTGGCGCTTCTGGGGCAATATTTGGCATTGCCGGATTATTTGTCGTTCTGCTTCCAAGATTAAAATTTTCAATAATCTTCCTTCCATTCTGGTCTTTTCCAGCATACATAATAGTTCCCGCCCTTTTGGTTATACTTTGGGCTCTAAGCATAGGATTTAATCTTCCAGTTGGTAATGTGGCGCACTTCGGAGGGCTCCTTTCTGGATTAATCTATGGCTTTTATCTAAGAAACAAATACCAAAAGAAGGTTTATATGCTTCAAAGAATGTTCAGGTAAAGCAATAAACAGCAAACAAACCTAAAAAATAAATATAAAAATGAAAAAACAAAGAACAGGAAAACAAAAGAGAAAAAAAGCAGGCAAGAAAACAGAGAAGCAGAATAAGCAAGCCAGAAAATACCTAATTCCAAGCTTAAAGGGGCCGTTGGCAACAGGCTGGCAATACATCAAGGACAGTAGGAATTATATTTATTTCACGATAATTACATTCGTTTTCTTTGCCCTAATAGGATTTTTCAACGCAAAAGACTTCTCATACTTGGATAAATTGCTGGCAGAAATTGTGCAAAATACAAAAAACCTTCAGGGAATGGATTTAATTTCATTTATCTTTCAAAACAACTTAAATATGGCATTCGTGAGCCTATTTCTTGGGATAATCCTAGGCATATTCCCACTGATAAGCATAATGTCAAATGGTGTTATTATTGGATATGTAATAAGCAAGGTCTCATCTATTGCTGGATTTTCCGAAATCTGGAGGCTTTTCCCCCACGGAATATTTGAGCTCCCAGCCATTTTTATCTCCCTCGGTCTCGGAATAAGGCTCGGTGCATTTATCTTCAAAAAAAACAGGATGCAGACATTAATAGAAAGAGCTTATAAGTCCCTGCTCGTTTTCTTCCTAATCATAATTCCCTTATTAATAATCGCAGCAGTCATCGAAGGCCTTCTGATAACCCTTCTCAAATAACCGGTGATTGTTTGCCCTAAACAATCTTATAAAATTTATGTGGTCATTCTTTCAGAATTTGTTCAAGTAAAATTCCTTCCCCTAATTTCCTGTCAAGCCCAGTAGTTTCCAATCTTCTGCCAAAATCAGAATCCCTCATTTGAGCAACTACAAATGAACCTCTGTCACCCTCCCCGCATATAAACGGCAAAACTTCTGCATACAAAGTCCAGACTGTTCCTATTATATCCTGCTTCTTACTTTGATATAAATTATTCCACTTCTCCCTAAAAACTGCTTTTTCCTTATCTGTAATCCTCGTAATTCCAAGATAGTTTAATACATTTAATCCATCTTCCGCCGTATAATTTACCATAAATTTTAGAATAAATTTGACATATATAAAGTTTTATGTAATACTTGATAACTTTTCTCAAATAAGCCAAGAAACTATTTGTCTTTCTTTAAGATTTTCATCAGTCTTAGACACATCTCAGCATTAGCGCCCATAGGCGAGGTAACGCCACAACTAAGATGTTCAAACCCAACTAATATGGTCCTTGCTTTAGATTTAACAACTATTTCTAAACCTTTGATCATAAAATCTCCCTCCTTTATGGCTTCTATCATAACTCTATCTGGAAATCTTTCATATTCATCAGGAACTATCTTTGAATTATGAATACGCGGTAACTTATGCTCTCTATCGGTAATTCCAGCAAAACAATGATATTCTCCTTCAGCGCCTTCCACTCTGGCCAAATATATTCTATCATATCTCAATCCCAAACTAACGATCTTGTATTCTTTGCCAAATTTCAGCTTTCTTTTAATTAATTTGTCTGCCATTTTTTTAGCAATTTTCCTATATTTAAAATGATTTGTATGATAAATAACATGTAGAAACAAATAATCATGTGTTTGTTTGCTGTAAGCAATTCCAGAAATCTCTTAGTTAAGATAGTATAATAACCTTTAAATTCCCACACGATATCCCCCTAATATGGAGATTAGTAGGGAAGGTATAGACGACCTCGATGACATCGCCGAGGCAGAAAGCGCCAAGAAAATAGAGGCAGCGCTGTTCATAGCTGGAAGATTCCTTTCCTTGCAAGAGCTCGTCTCCCTTACTGATGTCAATCCCATTTTGTTAAAAAAAGTCCTAGAAGACCTATCAGATAAATACAGAGAAACAGGTCTCTCATTGATAAATAAAGATAATCTTTGGAAAATGGACGTCTCCCCAGATTATACCTATCTTGTAAATAAACTTGCCACAGGTTCAAGCGAGTTTTCAAAAGCAGAGCAGGAAACCCTGGCCATTATCGCATATAAACAGCCGATGAAGCAATCTATACTTGTAAAAATCCGAGGGAATAAAGCCTATGACCATATAAAAAAATTTGTTGAACTTGGCTTAATATCAAAAAGAAAGCTGGGCCATACAGCAGAACTGACATTGCATGAAAGTTTCTATGATTATTTCAATGTCGGCAATAAAACCATAGAAGCAAAGCAAACCCCTGAAGCAACAAGCAACCAACAAACAGCAGGCAAGCAGGAAGAAAGCAATAAAAAAGAAGAAACTGCCAATGAAGAAAATACCAGCAAGCAAGAAATTAACGAAAAGAAAAATATAGAAAACAAAGAAGTAGAAAATAAATCTACTACATAAAAATGGATTTAATAGATATAGTTTTCCTGATTTATACATTTGCAGGACTTTACATGCTTTCTTTATTCTTTTTTGTCTATATCCTAAATAGAAAAAAGATATTTGAACATCCAAAATGCAAATTAGAACCAGTAAGCATAGTCATTCCCTGCTATAATGAAGCAGAGCATATAGGAAAAACCCTGGAATGCTTGCAAAAGCTGGATTATCCCCAATCATTAATCGAGATAATAATAGTAGATGACTGCTCTAAAGATAATTCCATAGAAATAATAAAAAAATATATTGCAAAATTTAAAAATATAATGCTTATCACCTCAAAAAAGAATTCTGGAGGGGCAGCCATTCCTACAAACATAGGGATTAAAAGCGCAAAAAGCAAATATGCAATAACCCTTGACGCAGAAACATACCCTGATCCTGGCTCAATAAAAAAAATGCTTGGCCTTCTTCAGGAAGATGAAAAAGTAGCGGCAGTAACTGGCTCTATTTTAACAAGACACCAAAATTCCTGGATTCAGAAAATGCAGGCCATAGAATATGACATAACTTCCTTATTCAGAAAAATCCTGGATTTGGTAGATTCAGTTTATGTAACCCCGGGGGCATTTGCGATGTATAGAAAAGAAGCAGTAATAAAAGCAGGCTTATTCGACCCATCAAATCTGACACAAGATATAGAAATGGTCTGGCGTCTTTTGTCAAAAGGATATAAAGCCAGAATGTCTCTGGCGGCAAAGGCACATACTGAAACGCCATATAAATTCAAGGACTGGTGGAATCAGAGAAACAGATGGAATATAGGGGGGACACAAACCCTGCTAAAATACAAATCATTGATATTCAAGAAGGGAATGCTGGGAAATTTCATTATTCCTTATTTTGCCATATCATTAATTCTGAGCATACTGGGCATATTCCTGTTCATTTTCATGATAATAAAGAATATTTCAATATATTATTTGGTAACTAAATATTCCTTATTCGCAAGCGCTTCTCTTCTGACATTAAGAGATTTGGCAGTGGCTCCATCCATAATGAGCTATTTTGGAATAGCATTATTTATTCTAGGTTTATGGATGACTTTCTTCTCACTTGGAATAATGAGATATCTAGAACCAAAAAAGAGGAATGTTTTAAATATCATAATGTTTTTATTCATATATTCATTTATCTATCCATTAATAATGATAGATTCAAAGTCAAAAATGATTAGGGGAATATACAAATGGTAAATACAAAGCATGCATTTTGGATGGCCTTCTTTTTCACACTAGCGGTCTTTTTAATTGGGCTTCTCGTGGGAATTTTTGTTGAAAACGCGAGAGCAGACAATATACAAAATGTTCTCCTAGATTCAGAAATAAACCTTTTGGATGAACAATTAAAAGAAAATGCAATCCAGGAATTCAATATTTCGTGCAATTTGGCAAAAAACAGCACATTCAACTTTGCAGACAAAATATATGAAGAGGCCTTAAGGCTGGAAAAATACGATTCTGCGAGCAAGATGAAAGACACATTGACAATTTTCCACAAAAGATATGATTTATTGAGAATTTTGTTATGGACCAATAGTATGAAGATAAGAAGCAAATGCCATAGCGATTTTCACACTATAGTTTATTTATATGATTATGATACAAGAGATATAAGCAAAAAGGCGGAGCAAATAGCAATGAGCAATCTCCTTTTAGACTTCAAATACAAGTATCCGCAGGAGACACTTCTAATTCCTATTGCGGCAAATCTAAACATAGAATCAATAAACTTAATAAAAGAAGAATATAATGTGACAAATTCTCCAGTAATAATAATTGATGAAAGTATGGTAATAAGAAGCTTGCCCACATTTAATGGGCTTGAAAACATAGTTTTCCAAAGCAATAATAAATAAAAACCCCTATAAACACTCATCTTGATGAATTATGTTGATGCAATTGAAGAGGGAAAGATTGTCCGCGTTTCTGAAGAATATGCAAAAAAAGAAAATTTATTCATTCTGAAAAAAGTTGAGCCTGCAACCCCAGAACCTTCTCAATCACTTCCCGGCTGGAAAAAGAGGGAAAGGGACGAGAAAAGAGCTCTTTTTGACGATTTTAGAAAGCCATTAAGGTATACGAAAGACCCTATTCTCTCAGAACTCATAGACAACTTTCACTGGACTTTATTGGAAAAAAGGAAGTCAAAAAACATCACAAGAAAACAACTGGCTCAGTCGCTGAATGTATCTGAAGCAGACATCAAAATTATTGAAAATGGTGTTCTCCCCTCAAGGGACTTTGTTCTGATAAACAAATTGGAAAAATTCTATGGAATCAACTTAAGAAAGGGCAATATTAACTACCAAGACTCCTTCCGCTCAAAAGCTCTCCATTCAGAAACAGAACCTCGAGAGCAGAAAAGAGAACAGGACGAACAAAAGGCTAAAAACCAGAACATTTCCACTTCAGGTTCAGACATAGAAATCATAGATTAATCTTAATTTGGTCCAGTAGTTAAGTTTATAAATCTTCTAAAATCCCTCTTAATATGAACTTGGAAATCATTAAAACAGAGAAGAATGATGTTGAGTTGAAAATAGATAATCTCACCATTGCTGAGATTCTAAGAATCTATTTGAATGAGCAGGAAATAGACCTTGCAGTTTGGAGAAGGGAGCACCCATTCAAGCCCTTAATCATGAAAATACAATCCTCAAATGTTAAAAAATCAGTTTCTGACGCAGTATCGACTATAAAGAAAGACTTGGACAAAATAGCCTCCATTGCAAAAAAGAAATAATTCTTTTAAAATTAATCTCAATCAAATTGACATGTCCCGCTTAATTGCCAGTGTAATAGCTAATTATGTCGCGCTCGGCAAAAATCCGCAAAGTTTATTAAGTTGATTTGCAATATCTATTTCAGGTGAGGGATAAAAATGAGGTGTAACTGTGGTTTAACAAATGCATTGCTTTCTGCAGTAATAATTATATTTGCGTTTTGGCAGGCAAGTTTTTCAAAATGGATGATTCTCCTGACCGCCCTAGTAATATTTATTCATTCACTGTTGCATAAGCAATATCACGATACTCCTGAAAAAAGCAAACTAAGAAGAAAATAATATTCTTACTATCATAACTATCTTTATATATGATTTAACTTGTTTATTTAAATGACAAAGATATCAGCTGGAAACTATGATTTAAACAAATGGCTTTTTGGCGGATATGAAACTGACATAATAACAGTAATTTACGGAGATTCTGGAACTGGAAAGACCAACTTCTGCCTCCTTGCTACTGTAAGCCAGGCAAAAAAAGGAAACAAAGTGATATACATAGATACTGAGGGAGGATTCTCAAGCGAAAGAATAAAACAAATTTCTCTGGAAAGTTATAAAGAAGTTTTAAAAAATATCCTCCTTCTAAAACCTACTAACTTCAATGAACAAAAAAAGGCATTCGAAGAGCTCCTAAAATCATTGAAAGATGAGGTATCTTTGATAATAGTAGATGGTATGACTATATTATACAGATTAGAACTAGCGAGTGCCAAAGAAAATAACCAAAACATTCAATCTATAAATTCAGAACTTGTAAAACAAATGAGAACTTTGGCAGAAATAGCAAGAAAAAGAGACCTTCCTGTTCTTGTCACAAATCAAGTCTATAAATGGGAAGAAGAATCTAAAATGGTAGGCGGAGACATTCTAAGATATTGGGGGAAGTGCCATATCCTTCTTGAGAACAATAATGGAAAAAGGTCAGCTACTTTGATAAAACACAGGTCCCTTCCTCAGAAGCGATTGGACTTTGAAATAACCGAAAGTGGTTTGAGGAAAAAAGGTTGGATTTAATAAAAAACAGATTAGAAAGACTTAAAAAACAAGCTTATTCATAAAAGAAATGATTTACAAGACAGCTAAAGTTCAATTGGTTAGAGAATTCTATCAAGCAATGTTATCAGGAATACGTCCAGAAGCCATATTCGGAAAACCAACCGATCCCAGGATGGACCTAACTATTTATTACCTGTTCAACGCAGGTGGAAAAACAATCAGAACACGACAAGAAGTAGCTAAAATAATGGGAATTTCCAATACTGCTCTCCAAACTCTAGAAGCAAAGGCATTTGACAATCTCAGGCTTTATTTGAAAAAGGTTAAATAACCCTTTTCCTCTTTTATATCATGCAATACTCAAAACTAGCAGAAGTCTATGAATCTCTATCAAAGACAACAAAAGGACTAGAAAAAAAAACATTAATCGCAAATTTCCTAAAAAAGATTAAAAATGAGCCAGAAATAATCTATCTTCTTCAAGGAAGATTCTTCCCTGATTATGATGAACGTGAATCAGGCATATCTGAACAATTGGCTATAAAAGCGATAGCAAAAGCAACTGGAATCAAAGAATCTGTTGTGGTCAGCGAATTCAGAAAATTAGGCGATTTAGGAAAAGTAGCCGAGCTTCTTCTAGCAAAAAAGAAACAATCATCTTTATTTTCAAGCAAATTGACAACTCAAAAAGTTCTTGAAAGTCTAAGAAAGCTACCCGAATTAGAAGGAAAAGGAACAGTTGAAAAGAAAATGAATATAATTATAGAACTCCTTCATGCTAGTTCTCCAATTGAAGCAAAATACATTATTCGCACATTGCTAAATGATTTAAAAATAGGTCTTGGCTCAGGCATACTTAGAGATTCAATAGCTGAATCATGCTTCTCCCCAAAAGACATTGAAGAAAAAAGACAAAAGGCAAATTTAATTCAAAACGCATATGATAAAGCAACAGACTTTGCAGAAGTATTTTCCCTGGCTTTGAAAGGTGAAAAAGCACTTTCCTCTGTTTCTCTTTCCCCTGGAAAACCTGTAAAAGTAATGCTTTATCCAAAAGCAAAAGATATCAAGGATGCCTTTGAAATAGTCGGAAAACCGGCGGCATTTGAATATAAGTATGATGGGTTCAGGATGATGATAAATAAATCAGATGATGAGAAAATATCTATTTTTACAAGAAGGCTCGATAACGTAACAAAACAATTTCAAGATGCTGTGAAATATGTAAAAGAACATGTAAATGCCAAAACATTCATTATAGACTGCGAAGCAGTAGGCTACGACCCAAAAACAAAAAAATATAGACCATTTCAAGATATTTCTCAAAGAATAAAGAGAAAATATGATATTGATAAATTAGAAAAAGAACTTCCAATTGAACTTAATGTATTTGATGTAATCTATTATAACGGGGAAAGCCTAATAGATTCTCCATTTAAGGAAAGAAGAAAAATAATTGAAAAAATAATCAAACCCTCTGCATTCCAAATCAGACTAGCTGAGCAGATTATAACAGATAGTGATGAAAAAGCAGAATCTTTCTATGAAAAAGCATTAGAAGACGGGCAAGAAGGCCTAATGGCTAAAAACCTAGAAGCTATTTACAAGCCTGGGGCAAGAATAGGTTATGCTGTTAAAATAAAACCAAACCCTGAAGAATTCGATCTTGTAATTACGGGAGCAGAATATGGCACAGGAAAAAGAGCAGGCTGGCTCACAAGCTTTGACCTTTCATGCAAAACAAAAGAAGGAAAATTATTGGAAATAGGAAAAGCCTCAACTGGTTTAAAGGAAAAGCCAGAGGAAGGCTTATCTTTCGTAGAATTAACAAAAGAACTAAAAAAACTAATCATGAGCGAAGAAGGCAAGCATGTTCAAGTAAAACCTGAAATGGTTGTCTCTATAGGCTATCAAAACATCCAGGAATCTCCATCCTACACAAGCGGTTTTGCCTTGCGTTTCCCAAGAATTCTGCGTCTTCGCCCAGACAGAGACATTAACGATATTGCCACCTTAGATGAAATTAAAAGAGAGGTTAAGAAAGGCAGGAGATAAATAAAAGTAATTCCCTATTATCTATCCTATTATCTATATTTCGTTACAACAATCATTTAAAACACTCTTCTTCCAGGGAAAAAATAAAAAGAGTCTATGTAGAATCTCCTTTTGCCCTTGATGGTAAATATGAAAGAAATATAAAATACCTAAGAGCTTGTTTATATGACAGTTTGCAAAGAGGAGAAGCGCCAATTGCATCTCACGCTATATACACTCAAAGAGGAGTTCTTGATGTCAACAATCCTGAAGAAAGAAAATGGGGGATGGAAGCAGGATTTGCCTGGGCAGAAGCGGCTGAATTGCGCGCCTTTTACACTGATATTGGATTCAGTCCAGGAATGCATATTGGACTCGAAAAAGTTAGAAAAGCAAACATACCGCATGTATTGAGAACCCTTGGAAAAGACTGGGAAAAGAAATTCAATGAACGTGTTTCTAAGAACCAAAACCACCTATTTGCAAGATCCCCTGTCGGAATGTAAATTCTTCTTCGATAAAAAATGAAGAAATTTTAATCAAGGCTTAATCCTTTTCAACTCTTTAACTTTGTCAAAATCAGAATCATCTGATATTATTGAGCCACATTTATTTGCAATTGCAGTTGCTGCATGGATAGCATCTCTTGGACCAATATTATACCTTGTACTGAGCCTTTGGGCAAGTAAAATAGTATTGACATTTGCATCAAGAAAGGTCAAGTTTAAGAATCTTAATAATCTCTCACTTTCCAATACTGCGTAATCCGTCCCTAGGCTTCTTTTTATTGAATAAAAAAATTCATCCCACGTTAAAATAGAAGTGCATACCTCTATTTTTTTATTAGCAATATCATTCATTATTTTTATACATTTATCAGCTACTGGCTTCATATTCAAAGCGGCGTAAATAAAAACATTTGAATCAAGGTAAATCATAACTTTCATCCTCTATTTTCTTGAGATCTTTCAAAGTAAGTGGTTTTTTTAATTTTGGCAGACTAAAAAATTCCTTCAGAAACTTTTCAGCATCCTCTTCCTGTTTTATCTTGACTTCCTCGTTTTCTACTTCAAAGACAATTTTTTGTTTTGGTCTAACTCCAAGTAAATCTCTGATATCTCTAGGTATGACTACCTGCCCTTTCTCTCCTATTTCTCTTACAAATCTCATAACTTATTTAGTCATACTAATTATATAAACGTTTTCCTACTTATAAGTATGAACTTTTACTTTAAAAAGGTTTATAAAGCGTTTTTCTTTTTAAACCTTATAAACCCCAAATACATCTAAAATGACTAAAACAGACCTTAAAGTGCAAAACATTGTCGCTACAACTTCTCTCGGAAAACCAGTCCCATTGACAAAATTAGCAAGAACACAGAGTAATACCGAATACAATCCAGAGCAATTTCCGGGTCTTGTTTTAAGAGTAAAAAAACCCAAGTCAGCAGTTCTCGTCTTTTCTTCTGGAAATCTTGTATGCACAGGCACAAAGTCAGTTGCACAAGTCAAGGAAGTAATCAATGCAGTTATAAGACAGATAGCTAAAATCGGAGTAAGAATTACACAAAAACCAAAAATAACTGTCCAGAATATAGTCGCTTCTGGTAGCATTGACTTAAGTCTTAATCTAAACATCTTGGCTTTGACATTAGAAAACACAGAATATGAGCCCGAGCAGTTCCCTGGATTAGTATACAAGCTTGTTGAGCCAACAGCCACCTTCTTATTATTCAGCAATGGAAAGCTTGTCTGCACAGGAACAAAGAACAAGGACCAGTTAGACGAGTCAATGAGGCAATTAAACAAGAATGTTCGTGCAGCTATAAAAGAAAGCAAGAAATAAGTTGATTCTGATGAAAGAAATATACTTCATAACGGAAAACAAAAACAAATTCCTTGAAGCAAAAGCAATTATTCCTGAATTGGAACAACTTGATTTGGACATTCCAGAAATACAGGAATTAGACCCAAAAAAGATAATAGAAGAGAAGTTAAAAGAAGCTATAAAAAGAAAAAAAGGTCAATTTATCGTAGAAGACACGTCATTATACATTAAAGGATTGAACAGGCTTCCCGGCCCATTAATAAAATGGTTTCTTAAATCCCTAGAATGCAGAGGAATATATGAACTAACAACCAAGCAAGGTGATAATAATGCAGAAGCGGTAACAGTTATTGGATATTATAATGGAAAGGAAGAAAAATTCTTTAAAGGTTCAATAAAAGGAAAGATAGTCTACCCAAAATCAGAGTCAAAATTCGGCTGGGACCCAATTTTCCAGCCAGAAGGATATAATGTTTCATTTAATGATATGCCAAAAGAAGAAAAGAACAAAATAAGCATGCGCGCCCAGGCTTTTAAAAAATTAAAAGCACATTTTGATAAGTCCAAATAAAATTAATTAAGGTATTGACTAAAGAAACTAGTTAATTTTCTCTGTTTCCCATAATTCTTTAACACAAATGACTTATCAGTCCAATTGCTGATAGGAATCTTTAACCTTGTTTGTATGTCATCCAATGCCTCCTTAATTGTCCCAAATGTTCGTCCTTGTCTTGAAAATGCCTCCCTGCTGACTTGCCTGAGTATTCCTACCCCGAGTGGTGCAGTATATTCCTCTCCTACCTGCCTAAAAACAACACACTGTCCTTGCCTCTTTATTTTATCAAAATACTCGCACAAAGCAAGCCTATTCACATAATATGCGCCTGTAACAGAATCTGCATACTTCTTCCTTGGAAAGAAAGTCTCATAATCTTTCCATACTCCAATATTTTTCAATGATATTTCAATCACTTCAAAACTCCATTTCTCTGGTAGCAAGAGAAATTCATAATGGTTTCCGAGATATTCTGCACTGAAGACAGATATTTCCTTTATTTCGGAGTAATATCTTATTCTTTCTAATTTTTCCTTTGATAATGCATCATCAGTAGCAGTTATAGCCCATTTTGTTGGAACAAGTTTCCTGTTTTTCCTCAATCCTAACAATCCTGCCGAAAGCAATTTGATAATATTTGAAGTCTCTATTCCTGATTTGTTCAATTCAATCATTGCATTAACAGATTTCATATCGACATCATTAACAAGATAATCAACTCTTGGTTTTATAGAAGGATTTTCCTGCAATCTTACCTTCTCCACTTCTCCCGTGTGAGCAATCAAAGGCGTTTTAGCATCATGCTCTTCATGCTGCTTTATAGGCTTCTTTAACTTGAATTCTGTCGCAACACTTTTATGCGTCATTGCAACTTCTTTCATCACATTTGAGAACTTATCGTTCAATCTTTTTATGTTTCCCTGCTTTCTTCCATAAATCAGTTTATTTCTCAGTTCAAGAATTTCCGGAATCTGCATTTTCCTTTTATGCCATTCTTCAGGATTTGACATAAAACCCGTATCTCCATGCTCTTGCGGACTAAGAATTCCAGTATAAACATTAGGATAGTTCCACCTTCCCACAAATATCTCTGGTGGAGAACTTCCTGAAAATTCCTTTATCTCAACAGCTTTCCCCAACAAAACCGTATGTTTCTTGCAGTTCCAATCACCGCATATTTTACAATGAGCCATCACCTAGAAACTTATTTTAAGTTTATATTAATTATTATGATGCTATAATTCTCAAATATAGTTAACAATGACAATAATGCTTATAAATAAACCAATTAACCGCTTAAAATGAGAGATATTGATTATAAAATCCTTTGCGATATCTTAGAAGGAGAGTTAAGCGAAGATGTGCAGCTCTCAGGAACATTCCAAGTTTTCTCGACAAGAGGTTGTAACAGCATATTTTTCCAATACGATGGAGATGCCACATTAGAGACTCTTGGAAATAATAGATATTCTCTTAAATATGATAATACTTCCTTCAAATTTTCAATAAGAGATAGAGTGAGCCATAGTTCTTCAAGAACTCCAGAAATTCATATTCCTATTGATTTGACTCCAGAAGCAATGCTGAATATAACGAATCCAAAAAACATCAGATTCTAATAAGTTCCTATTTAATCATTTAAATATCAAATAACTGTGAAGCAAAACAGCGACTATTATTTCATACAAGGCGAACCACCTTAAATTCTTCCTTGAATCCGAAACTATCTTCAATAAAAGATGTATTGTCAGCATTCCAACAGCAAAAGAAACAATTGTTGGGATAATGAAACTTGGAGGCAGTTTTTGTGTTCCCAATTCAAGGATGCTGGCCCCGAATATAGCTGGAATTGTCATCAAAAATGAGAATTTCATAGCATTCTTCGCATCCAATCCTCTTAATAATCCAGTTGAAATCGTGCTCCCGGACCTCGATATTCCTGGAAACATAGCAAATGCCTGTGCAAGACCAATAAGCCAGGCATCCTTCTGATTTGGCATTTTCTTTTCATTTCTCTTAAAATCTAAACTTGCTATAAGTAAAATGATAGCTGTTATAGCAAACCCAATTCCAACTATCCATAAGCTTTCAAAGCTCTGCTCAAATATCTTTTTGAATATAAATCCTATAACTGCTGCCGGGATAGTGGCAATAACCAATAAGAAACCCAGTCTCGAATTCTCAGATTTCCAATCACCCTTTAAAATATCCTCAATAATATTTACAATATCTCTTCCAAAATAAACAAAAACAGCCATCAATGTTCCAAAATGCAAAGTAACATCAAAAGCAACACTATTTTTAAAGCCAAGAAGCCAGGAAAATAACACTAAATGTCCTGAGCTGGATATTGGAAACCACTCACTTATCCCTTGTATAATCGCCAAAATAATACTTGCAATAAACTGTTCCATCGAAATCATTAAAAAAAGACATTAATAAACTTAATCATAATAAGAAAAATACATAAAAATTGTCACAAAATAATATAAAATCAGTTATACCCAACATTATATTGAAAATACCTTAAATTATAGTCAAGGACATTAATATTTCCACAGTTTGTCGTTGACTATTTAGGGAAAGACTTAGGTCTTTCACTATAGATGAATTATGATATTATAGATAATTGATAATTAATATTCTTCCTCTTTCAAAATATCGTCATTTAACCAGGCTTTTTTCTCTTCTTCGGCATTTTTTCCTTCCTCTCCGTCTTCTTTTTCCCTGCAGTAATAGCACAAGAATTCTTTTGGAGTCTCCTTTGCCCTTTTATTCAAAAAACTTGGTTCCTCTCCCTCGACAAAGTCATAACTAAGATCGAAAACATTTCCGCACTCCATGCATCTCTTTGGAATTACCATTTGCTGATCCATATTATTCACAATCCTTCCTTCTTTATATACTAATATGAAACTAAATATGATTTTTACAATGCAATTATATTTTTATACTGATTCACTTTGGAATTACAACCTTTATTTTCGAAATAAAATTATTTTTCAGTGAAAAAAAAAGAAAAAAAGAAAGAACTCATAAAAATTTTTATAACTTTCCGAGGATAAACATATCTATCATTATTAAAAAATTATTTCAATTAACTATTATGCAGTTTTAACTCTAATTTAATTAAAAATAATCAAGCTTATAAATGCCAATTTCGTAAAATAACTATGAAGAGTGATGCTGTAAAAGATAATATACTTGAAGTTGGAGAATATCAAATAAATGGCCCAATAGATGGAGAGATAAAATTTGAAACTTTAACCTTAATCGCAACCAGCGGGGCAAAAAGAATATGGAAAGTCAAGTCAATGGATGAAAAAAAAATAATCTTGGAAATAGTTAAATTCGGCTGAAAAGAGAAAGTTTTCAAAATGAAAATTGAAGAAATAAAAAAAGAAATTGAAGAAGAGGAGAAGTATAAGCTATTGCAGATGTCTGAAGTTTCATTAATCTTAGACACTTATAACGATATATTTTCCAGCTTCGACCCAAGACCCTACTCGCAGAGGTCATTGTCCATAGACTTCTTAAATGAGGCGAAAAGAGCAACCAGAGACCTTCCAAACGGGCAAATACAGCTAAAATTACTAGTTCCCTATCAATTAAGAAGCCTGCAACAAGAAACACTAATCAAAAGAAGATTAAAAGAGCATTTTGCCAAGCATCACAAACTTTTACATGATGACTCAAGAAAGCTGAGAATCAAGGGTATAGGTATGGCTTTTCTAGGAGTGGTATTTATATCCATAGCCACATTTCTTGCATCTTTAGCAATACAAAACTACTTTATCAGGTTTCTTGAAATCCTTCTTGAACCAGCTGGATGGTTTACTGCCTGGACAGGTTTGGAGGATGTATATTACACGGGAAGAGAATTGTCAAAAGAAATATCATTCTACGAGAAAGTATCGCAGGCAGAAATCACTTTTTTGAGCTATTGAGAAACATCATTCAACATATATCCCTGGCTTGCCGGGCTTGGCTTTTCCTGACTTATTTTCAGGGTCGTATTTCTTGGAATCATTAACCTTAAACATCTTAACTTCTTTATTCATCTTCTTAGATAATAATTCAACGTTATAATTCCCATATTCAACAGGAATAACATAAAGATATATCTTACTTCCTTCCTTGCCTTGCTTTTCCTTAATTATCCTAAGTACATTATTAATATCTCCTATTATTTTTTCCACATTTTTCTCTGCCTCTTCCAATTTAACATCAACCTTGCTTTCATCTGCTTTTGGCCAATCTGCAACAGAAACAAATCCTTTATTTGCTAACTTTTCCCATAATTCCTCTGCAATATGCGGGCAGAATGGGCTTATTAATTTGATAAATGATGCAAAATCATTCTTTGAAATTTCACTTTCCTGCTCTATAGCTTCAAACAAATCCCTTATTTTAATGACTGCAAAATTATATCTGTAATTCTGGATATCCTCCGTGATTTCTTTTATTGCTTTATTCAATTTGTGCTCAATTTTCTTGTTTGTTTTGCCGAATTTTGCTTTTCCTGAATAACTAATTATTTTTTTGACAAGCCTCAAGCTTCCTTCTATTCCATGGTCGCTCCAGGCTATGTCTTTGTCAGGACTTGCGATAGATATCAAAAAGAGTCTTGCAGTATCCATCCCATATTTATTGCTGACCTCTTCTGGAAGAATAACATTTCCCTTAGACTTTGACATTTTCTCCCCATCAGCACCATGAAGCATCCCCTGATTGAATAATTTATTAAATGGCTCATCAAATTTTAAAAATCCTAAATCTCTTAATGCTTTTGTAAAAAATCTAGCGTATATCAAATGCATTGTTGCATGCTCTGCACCACCAATATATTGGTCAACAGGCATCCAGTATTCTGCCTTCTTCCCATCAAAAGGCATTTTATCATTTTTGTTGTCAAAATATCTCAAATAATACCAGCTGCTATCAAAAAAAGTGTCCATTGTGTCTGTTTCCCTTTTGGCTTTTCCATTGCATTTGGGGCATTTCACATTTACAAACTCTTTATTCGCAACAAGAGGATTTCCCTTGCCGAATTTTATCTTTTCAGGCAATTTCACAGGCAAATCTTTTTTCGGAACAGGCACAACTCCGCATTTATCACAATAAATTATTGGTATTGGTGTCCCCCAATATCTCTGCCTTGATATAAGCCAATCCCTGAGCTTGTAATTGACAACTTTCCTCCCAAGTTTGCTACCTGTCAAATATTCAGTTATTTCCCTTATTACATCCTGGCTCTTTATCCCATTAAACTTCTCAGAATTAACTAAAACTCCCGGTTCAATAAACGCCCCATTGAGTTTATCCAATCTACCTTTTTCTGGATGAATAACTATCTTAATCTGAATTTTATATTTTTTCGCAAACTCGAAATCTCTCTGGTCATGAGCAGGAACAGCCATTACCATCCCAGAGCCATAATCCGCAACAACGAAATTTCCCGCATAAACCGGAACCTTTTCCTTTGTTAATGGATTTATAGCATAACTTCCGGTAAATACGCCGTCTTTTTCCAATTCTTCCAATTCTTTCTCGCTTACACCTCTTAATCTTCTTAAAAATTCCTCAACATCCTTTTTCTTCTCTTTTGTAACTAATGCCATTAATCTTGGATGCTGCGCACTCACAACCATGAAGGTAACTCCATAAATAGTATCTGGTCTTGTCGTGAATATTTTCCATTTTTCCTTATTTATCTCGAAATCTATTTCCGTTCCATGACTTTTTCCAATCCAGTTCTCCTGCATTATTTTTATTCTGCCTGGCCAATCCAATTTTTCTATATCTTTTAGAAGCTCATCAGCATATTTTGTGGTTCTAATGAACCACTGCTCTAATTGCCTGATTTCGACATTCGTATCCTCATGTCTCCAGCACTTTCCATCATGCACCTGCTCATTTGCAAGGACTGTCTGGCATTTAGGGCACCAATTTACAGCAGACTTTTTTTTATAAACCAAACCTTTCTCAAAAAATTTCAAAAAGAAATATTGGTTCCATTTATAATATTCCGGATAGCATGTTATTATTAATTTGCTCCAATCATAACTTAATCCGAGCTCTTTCATTTGCCTCATGTAATTTTTCATGGCATTTTCTGTATATTTCAATGGATGCTCACCAGCTTTTATTGCGGCATTTTCTGCTGGGAGACCAAAAGCATCGTAACCCATAGGATAAAGAACATTGAACCCACTCATTCTCCTGAATCTAGCTTGTATGTCTCCTATTGTATAATTAAACGCATGACCCATATGCAAACCAGAAGAACTTGGATAAGGAAACATTTCGAGAACATAATATTTTTTCTTTTTATTATTTTCTTTTACTTCAAAGATTTTCTTCTCTTCCCATCTCTTCTGCCACTTCTTTTCAATCTGGGAAAAATTAATCTTTTCTTCTATATTTATCGCCCCATCAATCTTCTTCATTTAAAACCCTCCGGCTTTCCCGGTTAGTAACCCTCTTTTCTTCAATTGTATTATCTGACTAGAATTATATTTGAATATAACATCCGCCTTGCTTTTATCCAATTCCCAAGGTTCTATTAATACGATATCTCCTGGGCGAAGCCACATGCTTCTCTTGAATCTTCCAGGAACTCTGCAATTCATAGTCTTTCCATCCATTGTTCTTACTTCCATTCTATTCGCCCCGAGCCTACTGACAAGAACTCCTATCTTCTCCTCCCCCCTAGGCAGCCTAACTCTCCCTCCAGCCTGTTCAGGACTAGTATTTCCTACTATTGGTTGCCCCTCCTGCATTTCCTCGAAATCTCCGTAATCTCCCATCTCACCCTTAATATTCGTGGTTTTTTAAACCTTAACCCTGTATCTTCTGTTAAGCAAACGGGTGATGGCTAATTTTATCGTCAATATTTTATGATATTAACTTAAGCGAACTTTCATGGTTTATCATCGGCATCCTAAGTTTTATCACATTTTAAGATGACATCTCATTCAAACATTATCTTTAAATAAGCTAGAGAGTTTAGCTATTAATGATACAGGCAAAGTTCTCCGGAACAAAAATATACTCTACTTCAGAGGAGGCATTTTCTCTCTGTGAGAAATCCTCGTTTGGAGAAAATAAGAACAATAAAATAGAATACGCATTAGTCGAAGCGCTTTTTCTTGTCCAAGAAGGAAAAATGCAGATTTTCTCCGGAAAAAAGCAAATCAATGAAGAATTATTAATAAAAAAGCTGAAAAAAATAGACAAAAAAACTGAAACAAAGCTTTCAGTCTTTTCAGATCTAAGAAAAAAAGGATATATTATCAAAACGGCGCTAAAATTTGGGGCAGAATTCAGAGTTTATGACAAGGGCACTCGTCCGGGAAATGCTCATGCAAAATGGATTCTCTATACTGCAAAAGAACATGATTCAATAAACTGGCATGAATTCGCCGCAAAAAACAGAATTGCTCATTCAACAAACAAAAATCTCTTGATAGCTATTGTAGATGAAGAATCTGATGTCTCATATTACGAAGTCTCCTGGCAAAAGCCTTGATTGTCTTAATTTTACTTCCTTGTTTTACATAATCAATATTATCATAAACAGCATCCTATTAAACTTCATTGAATCATTGATAATAAATTAGATACACTTTGCTCAGAACTCTTTATATATTATGTCAAGAAATAAATAAACACAAGCTTTAAAACCCTGCATATAAAGGCTATTTTATGCATCCGAAAATACATTGGAACGAAAGAGAACAAAGGTATGAAATAAGAGAGCCTGCCACAGAAAAAGAAAAGAGAATTACTCATGCAATAGTTTATCACAATCCAGTCCAAGATGCCCTAGGTAGAAACACAATTTACCTTATTGGGATGGAAGAATGTGGCAAGAGATATTTTAAAGTAGGAACTTGGCAGGAACTCATGCAGGAAAAATCTGGAAGCCCTTTTTTTGATTTTACCTCTGACAAATCACTGGCTAAAGACCTTTGCCATGAAAAGGCTATTGAGATAGCTAAAAAACTTGCAAAAGATAGAAATTGCGATAGAATAGAAGATATATTTGATAATCATTCTGAAATAATTATCTTGTAAAAAGATTCATCCCATAATAATTACAAATATTTAAAATCTCTATCTATTTGTTAAACCCATGCCAATAGATTTAGACAAAGCAAATTCGAATAAAGAGAAGATATTATCAATGATTTCTACAAGAGGGCCCAGCCTTCCTGTTCATTTAGCTCAGACAATCCAGTTAAGTCCATTATTTGCCTCAGCTTTTTTATCTGA
Source organism: Candidatus Pacearchaeota archaeon (assembly GCA_018303825.1). Taxonomy (GTDB): domain Archaea; phylum Nanobdellota; class Nanobdellia; order Pacearchaeales; family GW2011-AR1; genus JAGVXK01. The sequence goes on along the minus strand of JAGVXK010000007.1, from coordinate 1,348 downwards.
ATTATATGCTGAAGGAAAAATAAAAATAAGCAACATGAAAGTTGGTTCATCTCCGCTATATTATATGCTCGGTCAGGAAGCCCTGCTGGAAAATTTTGTTGACTATTTAAATGCAAGAGAAAAAGAAGCCTTCAATTTACTAAAAATTTTCAAGATTTTAGAAGATGATGCCCAAAATCCGGCAACAAGAGTTGCATTAAGAGCAATAAAAGACTTTGCAATCCCATTAAAAGTCCAGCTTGATGGAAAGGAGAAATTATTCTGGAAATACTCTCTTCTCGCAGACTCAGAATTCAATAACCTCTTTGAAAAACTTGCAAAAACAAAAAAACCGCAAAAGAAAGAGCAGAGGCAGCTTCCAATCCAAGAAAAAACATCTCACACTCAAAATCAATTAATGGAAGAAATAAAAGAGATAAGAGAAAAAATAAACCAGCAAGAGCAATTAATCAAGTCTCAGACAGCAACCCAAGATTTAACATTAACTAATAATAACTTCCTAATTAATAAACCCGAAAAAAAAGGCAAGAAAATAATAAAAAAACCAGTAGAATCAAAATTCCTTAACGATATAAAAGATTACCTTTCTGCAAAAGATATTGAAATCCTGGACATCATAGAAGAAAAAAAGAAAGAACTCACTGCCAAAATAAGGATTGACACCCTATTCGGCAAGCAGGAATATTATATGATTGCCAAGGACAAAAAGAAAATCTCAGAGCCAGACCTAACATATGCTTTGCAGAAGGCACAAAATGAAAAGATGCTTGCTCTTATTATGTCCACGGGGGAATTAGATAAAAAAGCAATAGAACATTATAAATCCTGGAAAAACCTTGTCAAGTTCGAAAAAGTCAAAATATAATCTGAAGAACTTTATTCTGCTGATAGAACTCTTCTATGCTGTTCCTAACTCCCTTCTTTATCCACCATGGGGGATTTGTTAAAAAATCTCTTTTCTCTCCTTTATATTTTGTCTGCCCCTTATAAATCAGGTCGGGAAGATGAAAAGGTATGTTACATGGGCTAAGAATCCATCCTTCAGCATTTACACTTCTAACTTCTAATAGTCTTTTCCCGAAAAACCATCTGCCATTTCTTAAAACAGCCTTTCTAATCGCAACATCGTGAATATGGTTATTTGGGGTTTCCTGGACATCATAACTAAACCTTGCTTGCACATTTGAAGGGGCCGTATCGTAAACATCAGAAAAATTGCTAACAAGCCACTCAAACAAATCTAATTTTAATGTGACATCCTCCTAGCCCTAAAGGGCTAGGCGTCCAGTTAGTCTTATTGCGTCGCGTGGTGCAACGATTGATTTTCTATATATGTAAATACTTGTTC
>JAGVXK010000015.1 GCA_018303825.1 Candidatus Pacearchaeota archaeon | reverse complement strand
TTGCTGTTCAGTCGGAGCAGAATTTGAACAAGTATTTACATATATAGAAAATCAATCGTTGCACCACGCGACGCAATAAGACTAACTGGACGCCTAGCCTTTTAGGGCTAGGAGGATGTCACATAATATTAAATCTTATAGTCAATAAAATATCTGAATAAATCAATATATTATTCACTCTTCCTAATACCCCAAGGCCTTGCCTTGGAGATAAAGCAAGGCAGGAAATAAATATTAAAAGATAAAAATAGTTTAACTGGACATTATTTGATGCTTCATAACTTACCATAGGGTAGTTCACCCGAATAAAAGCCTAGCTCCAAATGAAACTAAGAATGCAGTTATCACAAGAATAAATGAATGTTCCAATCCAGCCTTAATGTTTCCTTCTGCCAGTTTTCCAATTATCAATCCAGCAAAAAATCCCTGGGCAATTATCAAATAAAGAAATTGGTTTGAAATGTCGCTTATGGATATCTGGGGAGTGCTAATTTGCTGATTGTCGCTGGTTAAAGAATTTAAATTAAGGTCTGATAACCCCGGACCGCCTATCCCCGTTGTCAAAGGAAGTATTTTGAACTGCATAACCAGCATTATGCCTATGAATACAAAAAAGATGATATATCCCTGCACAACAAGATTATATATTGCTGCTCTCCTTTCTTTTTTCAGCTTTTCTATTTCAAATATTGCTTTTGCGACAGAATCTAATATGTAATCTATTTCTCCTCCAGCTCTTTCAGCCTCCATTATCAGGGCGATTGCCCGGTTTATAACAACATTGTCAACATCAGATGCAAAGTTATCCAACGCCCTATGCATTGGTATTCCCAGTTCTATCTGATTGGCAAGTTTTTTTACATAAGGGGTAAGAGAGCCGTAGTTTTTCGCTTTCATATTAACTATGCTTTTGCTTACTGGTGTTCCGGTGCTGACGCTCTCTGCAAGATTTCTTGAAAATTCAAGGAACATTTCATTTATTTCTTCATCTCTCCTGCTTTCGACTATCAAGTCAAGCATGAATGGCATTGCGGCAACTAATATTCCTATCCCAATTAAAAATAGAAATAAATTTCTATCATGCTTTCCAAAGAAGAAAATTAAATCTAAAATTAAGATAATTGCCGCAATTGTTATTCCAATCCAATGTATATTTGTTAATTTCATTTTGTCATTTCACTCTTGTGAATCTTCTCTTTCCATGAGCTTTTTTAAAGGTCATTTTAGTATCCGGGTTGTTTTGACTGCAAAAGTCCTATGAAGAGTATGTTTATCAAGCCTATTATTCCGATCATTATCAAGGTCATCTGCTGCGGGGTGAAGCTTATTGCGAATCCAGTCATGTAGATCATTATTAATAAGAGCATGAGAATCATTGGCGCAGCTACAACAACAGTTATGTAAATGTCCATAAAAGTTTCCGCAACATGAGTGTATCTTTCTCTTTCCAGCCTGTAATCTGTGAGCAATGTCTCTGCCCTTTTTTCGAAGAATCCCTGCAGGCCTCCCCCAGAGCTTATAGTTGTTGTCAATCCCGAGAACAATTCAGATAATTTGGAGCTTGGAGTTATTTTGGAAACATTTGTCAGGGCTGTAACCAAATCATATCCATAAAGATTAATTTGATTTAGAACTTTTCTTATCTCCTTGCCCATATAAGGGTATTCCTTGCTTATCCCTATAATTCTGAATATCTCTGTTGGGGCTATTCCAGAACCAGATATAGCACTCATATGTATTGTGGCAAATGGGAGTTCTCTCTCTATTTTTTTTGCAATAGTATCCTTTTCAGTTGAGGGATAAATATACAAAAATATGAATGTTGCTACAGGCAATATTATCGGTATAAATATGACTTTTGCCAATCTTATCAGCAATCCCCCAGAATACAAAGTTATTATCGGCCAGTCAATTTCGATATTAAAAAATAGGAAGAAAAACATCAAAATGATACCGGCAAAAACCGACATTAATGTCGTGAAGAAAATCATTGCAACATAAGATTCGAGCAATAAATCAAAATTGGCCCTCTTTATTTCTATCGCAAGTGTCCTGAACTTCCCTTTTTCTATGAGGTTTTTTGCAGTTTCCAAAAAGAGTTTATTTGACAATTTCAAATAACCCCTCGTTGATTTGAATCCTTGTTGCTGCACACTTTCCTTGTTCTTCTGTCCTTTCTTTAATTTTTTGATAAGATGCTCGCTTATGCTTAATTCTTTGAGAAATCTTTCCTTGTCATGCGCATTCAGAACAACACTTATTGTTCCATCAGTTTTTCTGTAGCTTATCCTGCTCAGATTTGTTGCATCAGTAGAAGAAGGAAGTCTTTTCGCAACCGAAATATTATTTAATATTTCCGGAATAGAGTTATTTATCATTCTCAGGCTTTCTATTAAAGAATCAATGGACTCGCTGAGCATTTTCCTTTCATGAAGCCCCTTTGATTCATTTAAAATATTAACATACTTGGCTATCTCTCTTAATATTTCTATTTCAGTATCTATGTTTTTTCTTAATTCTTCTATCATAATAATCTGTCAATTTGGTTTTTTAGATTGATTATTTCGCTTTTTGCCATAGCTATCTTGTCCAAATCCTTGGCTTTCTGCGCCTTCTCCAATTCGTATACTGCATCTTTCATAGCAGTAAGAAGCTGTGCTAGAATAGTTATCATCTCTTTTTCCATAGCAATTTTAATTTTAGTTTGTTTAAATATCTTTCAATTTGGCAATATCTTAATCAATCATTCTTGTATGCCGAATTTGGTAAGGACAGACATAGGATTTTTGAAGTAATCATTAATGACTTTTTGCACCTCAGTGAATCCAAATATTTTCTTTTTATACATTTCATAGAGAATTTTTGCCCTTATTGTAAGTTCTGCCTGAAGCTTCTCGACCGGAATTCCAGTTCTCATGGCTATTTTTTCAAATACCTTGCTTTGTCTCTTGTAATAGAATACATCCTTTGCCGGATCCCATTTAAATGGAGTATTTATCAAAGCAGTGCCATCCCTGCTTATGTTTATTATTTCCACTATTTCTCTTAGCTTTCTTGTCTCTATCTTTCCAACAGTTGCATGAGTTGCAATAGCCACACAATCCAGGGAATTGACTAATGTTGGCGAGAGCTCTATGGGAGGGGTTTGCAATCTTCTTATCAATGTGTCCACAGAATCTGCGTGCATAGTGCTAAGAGAAGAATGCCCGGAGGCCATTCCCTGGAACATGACCGAAGCTTCTTTTCCTCTAACTTCTCCAACTATTAAATAATCTGGATTTTGTCTGAAGGAGGCTTTTAACAGTGCAAATAAGTCTATCTCCCCAACTTTTCCTATGCCAATGGAAGTTCTAGCAACACTTGGCAGCCAATTTTCTCTCGGCAGGTTAATTTCTCTAGTGTTATGGACAAATATATTGTTGCATAAAAATTTTTCATATTTTGGAATGCTTAAATCAAAAACCTCTGTTTCTTCAGAAACAATCTTTTCAATTTTTTTTATCCTATCCCATAAGATATCGTTGTGCGAAAGGTCGTTAAACTCCGAACCTATCGGAGCAATCGCCTGCACATAATTTCTGCCAATATTCTGTGACCCATTCAGGTAATTGTTTTGAAGTTTGACATTTGATATTGTATTCAGTTCAATCATTTTTTCAGCCGATAGGGGGATTATATCTGAATTGGCGTGGTGCGCCCTGAATATCATTGAATTCAAAAGAATATTTTTTCTTTCTTGCAAGAAGCCAATTTTCTTGAATAAATCTATGTTATCATGAGAAGATATGGACATATTCATGCATTTGTCTTTTCTTTCAAAGTCATTTATTCTTGAGATTATGCCCAGTCTTAAAAACATGGATTGTAAATCCTGAAGTAATTCATAGCTTTGTGAAGCGCATGAAACTTCATATTTCTTAACACATCCATCAGCGCTAAAATACCCCCTTATAAAGTGTTTTATCTGTTCATTTGACAGGCTGAAAATAAATTCAGGTATTTTTTTAGTATTAGAATATCCATCAAGTTTCAGAACATATTTCATGAATTTATAAAAAACAGAGTTGTGAATTCTCAAAGAAACCCCTCCGTCATTCATCGCAGAATAATTTGAACCAAGATAACATGAAATTCTTTTAAAAATATCTATGCACTCTCTATCAACATTAGAGATTATTACCGAGTTTTTATTATAATTATCATAACTTCCATCGCCAAGCCATAGCCCACAAAATTCCAGAAAATCCTTGTTAATATCAAAAAGAATGGGGACGGACGCTTTATTCTTGCTTTTTATCTTTAGTTTTTTCAAATCTTCATAATCAAAATTCTTGTTTAATCTAATAAATTCTTTTATTTTTATTATGTTGTTGTTTTTCCACCATCTTGCTCTTTCTTTGGCAATATCTAATTTATGATAGTCATAATTTTTCAGCATTTCTCCAATTGGCTCTCCTTCTAAGAAGTCCTCTTCAAAAACTTTTAAGTAATTCATCAAGTTAATTTCTTTAACATTCTCCCCTTCAATTGGAAGCAATCTTGGTACCGCAATAAACGATTCTTTTTCTTTCAATTCTGTTGGTTTAATTTCCCTTAAATTGTTTTTATCATCAAGGGCAAATAATGAATGGTCTTGAGTGACTTTTATTTTTCTTCCTGTTGCGGTTGTAACTTCGTAAATATCTTTTTTTACTTTATGCTTAATGTAATCTGAGGGTCTAGCCCATGTTATTTTGCCCCCTTTATCAATTGTTAAAACTTCTGCCTCTATTTTTTTGTCTACAAATTCTTTGATTGTAATATTTCTTATGTTTTTCTTTTCTTTAATAATCAGTTTTGAATCTCCCGCAACACTATCTTCGATTGAAACGACTCTCGCCTCTGGGGGAATGAAGAATGCAATTCCATTTAACAATGTTGTTTTTCCTGAAGCAGTACCCCCGGATATTAGTATGCTTGATTTATACTGCAATAAAATCCAGAAATAAGCAAGCATTTCAGGACTTAAAGTCCCCATTGAAATCAATTGTGTTGGAGTCCAGGGTATTTTTGTGAACTTTCTTATTGTAAAAGTTGGTCCTCTTGACGTAACATCTTTTGTGTAAGTAGCGTTTACTCTGCTTCCATCAGGAAGAGTCCCGTCTAATAATGGTTGTGCATAAGAAATGTATCTTCCTGCTCTTTGAGCCAATTTTTCTACAAAACTTGCTAATTGGTCTATGTTATTTGGAGTGTAGCTTGTCCTTAAATTCCTGTATATTCTATGGATGACATAAACAGGGGTATCAACTCCATTGCATTCAATGTCTTCTATGAAATAGTCTCTAAGCAAAGGATCAATTTCATTAAATCCTATAAAGTCTCTGAATAAATAATAAAATATTTTTTTATAAGTCTCTTCCCCAATTTTTATATTTAATTCATCAATCAGAAGCCTGGCAGTCTTATCAATATATTCTGTTATTGCCTCTGTGCTTTTTTCAACAGCAACATTGACATTAATTAATTCAAGCATTGCGTTTTCCAGATTATTAAGAGCTCTTTTTTCAATTTCATTCAAAATTGGCTCCTCTATATCATAGACTAATTCATTTATTTTGTTGTCCCAATAGATATGTGCTGAAGCATAGGGAGCAATTAGCATATATCTGACATCTACCTTTTTTTTATCCTCAACCCTTGGCAAAGCCGGAATCGTAGGATTGACATTAATCGCTATATCCATTGCTTCTTAAAGTAATATTTCTTATTTAAAGCTATCCTTATGCTGTATCTACTTAGCTTTATGAAGTGGTTATCGTCTATAAAGTCAGAAATTAGCAAAAAATCAGTTCTTTTTTATCGTTGGAGCTTTACAAAGCTAAGCTATTATCTTATGCTACCTCAAAGTCAATCTGCATTAAGCCGTTTGAGCTTTTGCTTGTAACAAATGCCTTATAGGCAATCGGAGCAGGACTGAACTTCTTATTTGAATCAAGTCCATTGAATGTTATATTATAGAGGTTTTCATAATTCAAAGTCATATACATAATATTGTTTTTCTGGCTTTGTTCAGAAAGAATTTTTACAGGCCCATTCGATATTGATGTTCCGGGTTCTGAATAGACTTTGGCCAAGTCACTTATAATGAGAATTATTTTATCGGAGGTAGAATTGATATACAGCTCTCCTCTTTTTATTGTGAAGTCAAAAGTTCTCCTATTCCCATAAGTGTTGGATACTTCATTTATTTTTCCATCCAATTCGCTCAGCATGCTGATAGACTGTTCCACAACCAATTTGTCTTTGGTCTGGTTTATTTTAGGCATCATGAAAGCAAGAACAAGCCCTATCAAAGCCAAGGCTATTAATGTGTAAAGCACAGTTTCAACCCAAACCTGTGCACCTCTATTCATTCCAAATTTATATTGTCTGTGCATTTTATTATTTTTATTTCATCTGTTTTTTCACATATTCTTCCAGAGCGAAGAACAGGATAAACTTCCATCGAATTGTAACCAGTTACACTGGCATTATAAACATACGTTTGAATGCCTCCCCTTTCAGGAATAATAAAATTCGTTTTTGAAGAATCAAGCATCCTTAATCTGTTGATGTCAATTTCTGCACTGCCAGTTATGTTAATCACATTTTTGTTTGCTCCATCACTTAAAACTATGGCCAATCCAGCAGGCTCTTCAGCACCAAGTTTGTTTGTTCCAAGGTTTTTTACAGAAATTCCATAAAATCCAGATTCATCATAACAATTAAATCTAAAGTTGTTTCCCTGGTAATTAAAGACTTCTTGAAACTTGAAATAGCTTGCATATGGTGTGCATTCAGTGCTCTTTTTCAAATTATCTCTGACAAATGGCACAACAGTATTCGCCAGGACAAAGAATGCGCTTATAGTTATTAAAATCAATAAAACCGTGATTACAACGCCAGAAATACCTCTTTTATTAATTCCCATTTTGTTATAAAACCTTTGCAGTTATACCACTTGAAACACAAGAATATTCTTTCTTTGCATTGCCGGCTTCGCCTACGATAATCGGAATCACCTGGACTTCATCGTCAGATTCCAAGGTAATTCCGCTTGGAATCGGCAAATCTCCTGTTTGACCTGTCCCTATAGTATTTCTTTCGAATATTCCCTTTCCTTCGCTTGTGCCAAATCCAGTCTTTTTTAATTCAACACCATATATAGGTATGTTTCCCGTATTTTCAATTATAATTCCATCAGTGGAAACATCAGCAGCGAATGTTATTTCCTTGCATTTTTCCTCTATTGGAGAACCATCTTTCTGCAAGACCTCTCCAATAAAACTTCTTGCCCACATAAAAATAATCAATGCGAGAACAACTGCAATAGCTACCAACAACGAAGTAGCAATCACCGGAGATAATCCCTTCTTGTTCATCATTTTAATCATAGATTTTACAAATCTCGGTTATTTAAAAACTTACCGAACCTCTTTCAGCGTTTTGCCGTTATGTTGGAACTATCTGGTTTTTTGAGATATATTCAAAAGCTGAATAAGCAGCAGTGCATCCTTCTGCTACCCCAGTTATAACCTGTTTAAATGGCTTGTCTGCCACATCTCCCGCAGCATAAACTCCGGGAATATTGGTTTCAGATGTTTTGTGATCAATAACTATCTCTTCTTTTTCATTCAATTTTACACCAAGAGATTTTGCTAAATGACTTAATATAATATGCCCTATGGCCACAAACAATCCTTCCAGTTTCAATTCTTTGCTTCCTTTGTATTCTCTGTCAAGAATTATGCTTTTCAAGACCGAATCCCCTTTAATTTCGACAACATTTGCCCTGTTTATTATTTCTATTTTTTTGTTTGCTTCTATCCTCTTCATATTTATCGGCTCCGGTCTTATTTTTTCTCCTCTGTAAATCATATACACTTTCTTTGCATGCTCTGCCAAGACAAGGGCATCTTTTGCAGCGCTATCACTTCCTCCGACAATTCCAACAGTTTTATTTTTATATAATGGGGAATCACAGAGTGCGCAGTAGGCTATACCACGATTCTCAAATTCTTTGCTTCCCCTAACTTCCAGTTTTTTCCATTTTGTTCCTGTTGCAAACAAAATAGCCTTTCCTTTATACTCTCCCTCGGATGTTTTCACAATAAAATTTTTTTCTAATTTATCAATTTTTTCCACTTTCTCTTCTTTCAATGTTACTAATTCGTATGACAATGCGTGCTCTTTTATCTTATTTGCTAATTCTTCTCCCGTTAATTTAATGAAACCAGGATAATTTTCAACAATGTTCGTTGTTGTTATTACTCCTCCTAAAGGTAATTCAGCTCCATGTGTCGCTCCGAGGCATATAGTTTTAAGCCCCAATCTTCCAGCATACATTGCAGCAGCCATTCCTGTCGCTCCGGCTCCGATTACAACAAAATCATAATTCTCGCTCTTTTTGCTTCCTTCCTCCTTTTCTTTTTCCATTTATTTTTTAAATGAGAAGAGTATTTAAATCATATGTAACCATTTTTTATATGGATGAAAAACTTTTTGAATATTTGAAAAAGCATGGAATTGAATATAAGGAGCACAAGCATCCTGCAGTTTTTAGTGTAGAAGAGACTGAAAAACTAAATTTAGATTTTCAGTTCATGCATACAAAATCCCTTTTTCTGAAAGATGACAAATCCAGATTTTATCTTGTTTGCATGGATGCATTCAAAAGACTTGATATGAAATTCTTAAGAAAGCATCTTCATGTAAATAAGCTGCACTTTTCTTCTTCCGGTGAGCTAAAAGAAAAGTTGAATCTCACTCCAGGAAGTGTTTCTATATTTGGGCTGATAAATTCGAAAGATGTTTTTTTGATTCTTGACCGCTCAATTTGGGAAGCAGATAGTGTGGGATTTCACCCAAACATCAATACTTCTACATTGGAGATAAATCACGAAAATTTTGAAAAGTATGTAAATTTATTAAGTATAAGAAACGAAATAGTAAAATTGTAAAAACAAAAAATTAAAATGAAAAAAAAACACGCAATCACCCTGTCTCTTTTGATTACTGCTTTCTTAGCTTCAAGTATTTATTTCTTTCATGCTCTAAATAATGCCAATGCATCATCAAAAGAAAAAGTCTTTGTCTCAAGAATCATAGACGGAGATACCTTGCAATTAGGAGATGGTCGAACAATAAGGCTCGTAAATATTAACACTCCTGAAAAAGGCGAGCTGGGAAGCGATTTGGCAAAGAAATTTCTAAAAAATTATGAAAATAAAACAATCGAGATAGAATTTCTCGATAATGATAGATATTCAAGAAATTTATCAAGGATATACTATAATAGTTACATAAATTTAGATATTGTAAAGCTTGGTTTGGCAAAGAAATTTCTTGTTCAAACATCGGAAAAAAAGCAATTTGCAGAGGCAGAAGCTTATGCAGTGGAAAATTCTCTTGGGATATGGAAAAAATCTCCGCATTACGGCTGTTTCAAAGCAAGAATAGACGCAAAAAATGAAACAGCTTATCTAAGAAATACATGCAAGGAAATCAGGGCAATTCACTGGACAGTAAAAGATGAGAGCAGAAAGTCATATTCTCTTGATGATATTGTTTTAGGAGAAGTAAAAATTCATTCTCGTTACGGCAAAAATACGGCCAGAGATATTTTCCTGAATGCAGATTCAGATATATGGAATAATGATAGGGATACATTATATTTATTGGACAATAATGGCAGAATCGCTTTGCATTATGCGTACGGTTATTGACAAAATCAATTCTTATTAAATAAAAGAAAAACAAGAAATTATTATCATTATAATATCGGTAACAAGTTAGTTAGTGCCTTTTATTGTTTATTATTAAATTCCAGTTTATATTTTTATTATAACAAGAATCTTTAAAAACAGCCATCTCATAAATTCTTAATGGGCAAGTTTCAAGTTAATTTAATAATTGAGATTATGGGCAGGCCTCCAGAGCATGTTAAAGAAGCTTTGCGGAATCTTTCCACAAGAATAGGTTCTGAAAAAGGAGTTAAAATAAAAAGCCAGGAAATACACGACCCTATTCAAGTAGAAGAAGGAAAAGATCTTTATACAGCGTTTATAGAGCTAAGTCTGGAGATAGAATCTCTTTCCACATTTACGGCAATAATCTTTACTTACATGCCCTCTAATATTGAACTAGTTTCTCCAGAAAAAATAGAGCTTTCGAATGTTGAGCTAAATGAGCTTGGAAATGCAATAACGCAAAGATTGCACCATTACGATGCTGTGACCAAGCAGATTCTTACAGAGAAAGATATTCTTCTGAAGAGATTGTATGAATTTGCCCCCCATTTGTTCAAGAAACAAGAGCAGGGAAAGCAAAGTCAACAACAAGTAAAAATCAGCAAAAAATCAAACAAGAAATCCACCAATAAAAAAGCAAAAAAGAGAAAATAATTAAGTTAAAATTAAATTATAAATTAAGATTTCTTGTTTAAGTTCTTGCCCTGATTTTTATCGATATCAACCGGCCTTCTCATTAATTTTTCCTTGCTCTCAATTTCCTGAACTTGCCTCTCAATAGGGTTCTTCGTGCTTTTAACATTCTTGAATTTGAAAAACAAATAGCCTATAATTCCAAGGATAACAAGTGCGATTAACCACCCAATCCAGGAACCTCCGGCCGACGCTGGCTTAACAGCGCAGCTTCCTTTGCAGCAGATTCCCTGCCTGCTTGGAACACTTCCAAGAGTGCAAACTTCTTCAGGAGCGCATATTTTTCCCTGAATTTCATTCACGCAGTCATAAAGATTGCCATTAGTCAGATTTATAGTTGTATTTTTCCTGAATGTTATTTCTACCGGAAGCTGGTATGAATAGTTCTTGTAATTTACAAAAATTATTTCCCTAAAACTTTCATTTGTTATTATACCCAAATTAAAGAAAGCAGATTTGTTTGCATTTAATTTATTTATTTCACCTGTTAGTAAAAATATTTTTGGATTAAATATAATGGTTACATTTTCAAAGTCAGCATTAACATTATTAAATATTTCAATAGGATAGCTTAGATTATTATTTATCTGCTCAAACCTTTCTATTTTTTTAGGGGAAAAACTCACATTAAAGGTATAATTTTGCATTGTTTGGTTTATTATTGTTTGATTTGTTGTATTTCCTGTTTGGCTATTATTTTGAGAACCGGAAATTATCAAATATGCGGGAACATTGTATTTCCCAACGCCTATAGTTATAATTTGAGTTAGTTTTACGCTATTTAATGAAAAAATTATTGTGTTCTCCCCGGGGCTTATCATCTCGCTGTTTTTCCCAGGATAGCTGATTGAAATTGACTGGGCATTATCATTATTAAGAAATAATTTGATGCTAAAATCAGAATTGGATACAATAGCTCCTGGATTGATATAATAATCGCTTGTTGTATTTCCAACTGTATAATTTTTCTCTATATTCACTCTTTGTATTGCCCCATTTGAATAGCTTGCAATATTATTAATATTAAAACTGTAATTCCCCTCAATGTTGGAAGTTATAAACCAGAGATAATAATCATTTCCCATTTTTTGCACGTCATATTCCAATGGAATTGATACATGTCCGCGGAAGAAGTTAACATGGCCTTTTGTTATCGGCTCTCTTATATCTCCATATATTCTGACAATTGCAGTTTCCTGCTTTTGATATGAATCCTTAGCGTTCATAGACAATGCACCTGCACCAATGCTTAGCAAAATTAAGACCAGAAAACAAACGATAATTATTGTCCCCCTTTTCATCAATCTATGATATAATTGTATTTTATAAATTGTTTGTCTAAAATAATATACCTAAAATAAAAAGAAGCACATAGAAACATTTAAATATCTCAAATAAGTATATACTTATATATAAATAATATATATAAAGATGAAACAACAAAAACAGGAACTAATAAATCATTCACCAACGCTAAATACAGTGCTGATGGTGGAAAAGGTATTAAAAGAATCTGGGGAATTAGTCACTATAGCTGAGCTCAAAAGAAGATTACCCCGAAAGGTAATGCATCAAACATTGCTTCAAGTCCTTGATTACCTTCAATATTCAGGAAAAATTGTGATAGGGACAAAAGGATTATTATGGGTTTTTACTGATAGAAAAGAACTTGCTACTCTTATTAAAAGAGGATTAGAAGTATGAATAAAGCAGTTAGGATAATTCTTTTAGATGAAGCGAGAGATGCTTTTGAAAAGCTTAACTTTATAGTCGGCAAACAAGTTGAGCAAAAAAGAGAAAATACTAGTGAAATGCAACTGCTAAATTCGATTAATCAAAAAATTTCTTTGATAAAATCAAATCCATTCTATGGCGATAATTTAAAAAAAGAGTTGATTCCAAATAAATACAAAGTTCAAAATTTGTGGAGGGTAGAATTATCTCAATTCTGGAGAATGCTTTATACTATAAAGGGAGACCAAATAGAAGTTATTTGTTTCATTCTAGATATTGTGGATCATCCATCATATGATAAAATATTTGGTTATAAAAAGAAGTAAAATAATTTTTAAATGTTAGCAAGAAATCCGTTAAGCTTTAGCTAACGGATGAATTGCGTACTTATTTATTCTAAAAAATATTACTTTCAGGGAGAGTTTGTTGCA